>CADBAC010000052.1 GCA_902792495.1 Ruminococcus flavefaciens
CAAAGGTTTGTTTCTGTATGCACGGCCATTGACCGTCCTCGCTTCATTTACCATGAACCGCATCTGTAGGGGCGCACAGTGTGCGCCCTCGGGAAAACACCATAATCGTTTGTCGAGAACGTTTTTTGTAGGGGCGGATATTATCCGCCCGTTATTGCAGGTGACAGCGCCCTCCCGTGGGTTACATAATATCTGCAACGGGAGCCCGAGGGCGGGCTCCCCTACAAAGATTTGTTTCTGTATGCACGGCCATTGACCGTCCTCGCTTCATTTACCATGAACCGCATCTGTAGGGGCGCTTTCCGAGCGCCCTTGAAATATAACCATAACCACCGTTATGATTGCAATATGTAGGGGCGGATATCATCCGCCCGGTCAGAGTGCTAAAAAAGCTGATGTTTTCTGAAATATGCGGGCGAGCGGAACTCGCCCCTACATAAACCAACGAAGATCATCCGATTTGTAGGGGCGCACAGTGTGCGCCCTCGATATCATCCCCTCTCAAAATCCAAGCATCCCCCGTTGATAAACGCAAAAAAGGAAAGCTCTCTGCATGAAGGCTTTCCCTTTTCTCATCAAACATCTCAGTCGCCCAGCCAGAATACTTCAACAGGCCTATAATAGCCTCGCTGTGCGCTTTCGTCCACATCAAGATACAGTGTATCATTTTTCATGTGATTGAAAGTGACTGTATCGCCGCTTCGCTTCATAATATCATGATCGATGTCCTTTGCAACAGTCATCGCTCTTCCCAGTTCGGGAACGATATAATAAACATCCGAATGTTCGATGTTATGGCTGAATATGACGTTCTCGCCGTAAGATATGAACTGTCCGCTCGTTTTGCCGATCTCGGTAATGTAATGCTCCATTTTTTCAAAGTCATAGGTGTGGAGCACTCTCACATCGCCCTCGGTCACTATTATAGCCTTCTTGTCGGAAGCATAAACTATGGACGCATTTGTAACTCCCGTTTTCACGCAGTACTGCTCTGTCACAAGCTCGCATTTCCTTGAATCAACGGGCTTTCTGATATAAGCAGTCAGATCACTTGCGGCGACGTTGTACATCTTTGTTTCCTCGTTTTCGGTTATGGTTTTCAGCTCGCCTGTTGTGAAGTCGTATTCTTTCAGCGTCAGTTCCACTTTGTCACGTTTTCCCTCAGCGGAAGCTGCATCGCAGAAAAGAACTTTGTCCACTCCGTCGGACATATAAACATAATCGCTGCTCTCATAAAGCTGTTTTTCCTCGCCTGTTTCCAGATCAATGGAATAAACTCTGCATTCTGCTTCAAAGGGCGTAAAGCTTGAAAATACGATATGGCCATCCTCAATATAAGGATCGATCCATGCACCGTAGCCGCTTTCACGCTGATGATCCGAGTATCTGTAAACCTCTTTCATTTCAGTGGAATTTATGTCATACGCATATATGGACCACTCATGGCAGCCGATGCAGAAGTTGTCGTAGCTGACCGTGATATACACCTTGCCGTCATTATACACCGCACCTGTTACGACTCCTTTTTCGGGAACGTCAAGCATCTTCATATAGGTACTCTCAGGCTTGTGTTCAACGCCGTTTTCATCGGTCCATGAGTAGCCGTGAACTCTTACCTGATTCATCGGATCGAACTGCGAAGGATCATCGGAAGTTTTGCAGGGCGCAAGACGTTCACCGAAATCATAGTCGGGAAAATCAAGCTGATGAAGGGCGACAGGCGCAGGATCATCGGTATAATTCAGGGGCACTGTTATTTCGGTGAAGTCGCTTTCGGCATATTCACGGAAGCTGTTTTCCACGACGGTATCGCCTGTATCGGGGATTTCGGGGGGTTCGGCAACATCTTCGGAAACCTCATCGGGAGTATCATCATTCTGTTTTTTCTCCTCGCAGGAGAAAGCGGAAATACACATAGTAAAAGCAAAGATAAGGGCTAAGAATCTTTTCATGGTAACTCTCCTTTCATCAAAGGGCATAACAGGGGTTCTTTTAATAAGTGATTCTAAGCGGCAAAAAAGACGATGATTTTCACGTTAAAATATAAAAATATATACCGTAGGGGCCGCCTTTGGCGGTCCTTGATTCGTTTACCATGAGCCGCATTTGTAGGGGCGCACAGTGTGCGCCCTCGGGAAAACACCATAATCGTTTGTCGAGAACGTTTTTTGTAGGGGCGGATATTATCCGCCCATTATTGCAGGTGACAGCGTCCTCCCGTGGGTTACATAATATCTGCAACGGGAGCCCGGGGGCGGGCTCCCCTACAAAGATTTGTCTCTGTAGGGGCGCACAGTGTGCGCCCTTGCTATCATCCGCCCTCAAAATCCAAGCATCACCGCCCGTAAATGACTATCTTTCAGAATTGACATTTCAGCCTGTTTGTGTTATAATTACAATGTTAATGAGAGCTATAGCAAATAGCTCTCTTTATTTTAATGAAAGGAGTCTTTTTGTGTATAAGACCGTTTTTTCCCATGTGGGTCAGTACGAAAAGCAGGCCATTCTCGCTCCCGTTACCATTATCGGTGAAGTTTTCATGGAAGTCACCATTCCTGCCGTTATGGCAAAGATAATCGATAACGGCGTAAAACAGGGCGATATCGGCTATGTTGCCAAAATGGGCGCACTTATGATGCTCATGGCTTTATGCTCTCTTGCTTTCGGTGCATTGGCAGCACGTTTCAGTGCAGTTGCGGCAATGGGATTTGCCAAGAATCTGAGAAGCGCCCTTTTCCGTAAGGTGCAGGACTTTTCATTCTCCAATGTGGACAAATTCTCCACCGCCTCACTGACAACAAGACTGACTACTGACGTTACAAATATCCAGAACGCTTTCATGATGTTCATACGAAGCGCATTCCGCTCGCCTATAATGCTGATATGCGCCACCTCAATGGCGGTAAGGGCAAACATGAAGCTTTCGTCCGTATTCCTTTTCTCCGTTCCCGTGCTTGCCTTTGCGGTATTCTTCATCATATCAAAGGCACATCCACGCTTTGAGAAGATGCTGAAAAAGTACGACGATATGAACGGAAGGATACAGGAAAACCTCATAGGTATCCGTGTAGTCAAGGCATTCGCCCGTGAGGACTACGAAAAGAAACGCTTTACCGAAACTGCTGACAGCGTCCGCAATGCACAGTATATGGCTGAAAAGCTGGTAGTTATGAATATGCCTATCATGCAGATGGTAATGTACGCTACTATCGTTGCCATTCTCTGGTTCGGCGGACATATGGCTATCGGGGGCGATATCGCTACAGGTCAGCTTTCAAGCTTTATCATGTACGTGGGACAGATACTCATGTCGCTGATGATGCTTTCAATGCTGTTCATCATGTTCGTGGTATCCCGTGCCTCACTTCAGCGTATATACGAAGTGCTGAAGGAAGAACCTGCCATAAAGGGAAGCGAAAATGCTGAAATATCCGCAGAAGACGGCTCAGTCCGCTTTGAGAATGTAAGCTTCAGCTATTTCAATGATATGAATAATCTCGCTCTTGAAGGCATTGACCTCGACATAAGATCAGGCGAAACTATCGGTATCATCGGCGGTACCGGCTCATCTAAAACTTCACTGGTACAGCTCATTCCCCGTCTTTACGATGCTACAGAGGGCAATGTTATCGTAGGCGGCCACAACGTAAAGGATTACGCTCTTGACACCCTCAGAAACAACGTCGCTATGGTGCTACAGAAGAATGTGCTGTTTTCGGGCACTATCAGGGATAACCTCAAATGGGGCGACGAAAATGCTACCGACGAGGAAATGATCGAAGCCTGTAAGTCAGCCTGCGCTCATGACTTTATCATGAACTTCCCCGACGGCTACGACACTGACCTCGGTCAGGGCGGCGTAAACGTTTCCGGCGGTCAGAAGCAGAGGATATGTATCGCAAGAGCACTTCTGAAAAAGCCGAAGATAATCATTCTCGATGACTCAACAAGTGCCGTTGATACCGCTACCGACAGCAGTATCCGCAAGGCTTTCCGTGAAAAGCTCAGCGAGACTACGACCATAATCATCGCTCAGCGTATCTCCTCAGTCAAGGACGCTGACCGCATCATCGTTATGGACGACGGAAAAATAACCGATATCGGTACTCACGAACAGCTTCTTGAAACAAGTGAGATCTACCGTGAGGTTTACGATTCACAGCAGAAAGGAGCGGATGAATAATGCCTCCAAGACCTCAGAATGCTCCTGCAAAACCAAAGAATACTTTTGCTACGCTGAAAAGGATATTCAGCTATATGCACGGCTTCGGCCCCCGACTGGTCATAGTTGTCATCGGCATACTTTTCAGCTCGGGCGCAGGTATAATGGGCAACTATCTGCTCAAGCCCATAATCGACAACATTGAACAGGCTCTGAAAACAGGCAGCTGGGACAAAAAAGCCTTCATCGGCCTGCTTACGGTGATGATAGTCATTTACGCTCTCGGCGCTCTCTCGTCGCTGCTTTATCAGCGCATAATGGTGAAGATATCCACCACCACCCTTATGCGTATACGTGATGACCTTTTCAGAAAAATGGAGATGCTCCCCATACGCTATTTCGATAAACACACTCACGGCGAACTTATGAGTCTTTACACCAACGACACTGACGCTATCCGTGAAATGCTCAGCAACAGCGTGGCACAGTTCATCAGCTCGGCTATAACTATCGTGGGAGTATTTACCGTTATGGTCATCTACAGCTGGAGACTTACCATAATCGTTATCGCTATGCTGTTCGTTATAATCAGGGTCATCGGCTTTGTGGGCTCACGAAGCGGACGTGGCTTCATCGCACAGCAGAAGGCTCTCGGCAGAGTCAACGGCTACATCGAGGAAATGATAGACGGCCAGAAAGTTGTAAAGGTCTTCTGCCATGAGGAAAAGGCTGACGAGGAATTCGACGCACTTAACGAAGAACTCTGCAAAGCCGCTACCCATGCCAATACCTTTGCAAATATCCTCATGCCTGTCATGAACAATCTCTCATACATACACTATGCCGTTACCGCTATTGCAGGCGGAATCATGGCTGTAAAGGGCATAGGCGGCATGACAGTCGGTACTGTTGTTTCATACCTTCAGTTCACACGTTCGTTCTCACAGCCTATAACTCAGGTATCACAGCAGCTCAACTCCGTTCTCACCGCCCTTGCAGGTGCTGAGAGGATATTCGCTGTTATTGACGAAGAACCCGAAGCTGACGACGGATACGTTACCCTTGTAAGCGCTGACATCGCTCCCGACGGAACTATAACAGAATCCGACAAGCGCACAGGCAGATGGGCATGGAGACATCCTCACAAGGCTGACGGAACTGTCACATATACCGAAGTAAGAGGCAATGTGGAATTCGATGATGTTGTATTTGGATATGAGCCGAACAAGACCGTACTCAACGGCATTTCCCTTTACGCAAAGCCGGGACAGAAGATAGCCTTTGTCGGTTCAACAGGTGCAGGAAAGACAACTATCACCAACCTTATCAACCGCTTCTACGATGTGCCTGACGGAAAGATACGCTACGACGGCATAAACATCAACAAGATCAAAAAGGACGACCTCAGACGTTCGCAGTCAATAGTTCTACAGGATACCCACCTTTTCACAGGTACGGTCATGGAAAATATCCGCTACGGAAAGCTTGACGCAACAGATGAGGAAGTCTACGCAGCAGCTAAGCTTGCCAATGCCGACAGCTTCATACGTCACCTTGAAAACGGCTATGATACCATGCTTACCGCAGACGGCGCAAATCTCTCACAGGGTCAGCGTCAGCTTCTTGCAATTGCAAGAGCGGCAGTTGCAGATCCTCCCGTGCTTATCCTTGATGAAGCTACAAGCTCGATTGATACACGTACAGAGGCGCTTATCGAAAAGGGAATGGACAGTCTCATGGAGGGCAGAACGGTATTCGTTATCGCTCACAGACTTTCCACAGTCCGCAATTCACAGGCCATAATGGTTCTCGAAAACGGCAAGATAATCGAGCGTGGAAATCATAACGAACTTATCGCTCAGCACGGCAAATACTACCAGTTATACACAGGAATGTTTGAACTGAGCTGATGTGAAAAATACTTTTTAAAGGGCGCTTTTTCAAGTGCCCTTTTTGCTTATTTCGGTATCATAACATCCGTTTATTTACACAGAGTTAACAAAATTCGTGTGTGAAAATGCTATAATTGTATCATATTATTACTTAAAAGGAGACATAACATGAAACGAGAAAAGAAATGCGGCCCGGATGTGATACCCGAAAAAATATACCCTATGCTCCATAACGTAAGCTTTACTATGATGGCGCTTTTTATAGGAGTAATAGTATTCTTTGCGGTACAGCTGATAGGTGCTGTAGGTATGCTTGAAGCTGATGAGCTTTCCGCATCACAGAGTGAAACACAAAGCGAAGAGGCAGAGATCACATTAGAAAAAGATATAGGCCACAATTACTGCGGTACATTCTTTATATGGCAGACCGTCGGAAATTGCTATAAGAGTACCGATGATTATACAGCAGCGGTAAATGAACTGGATGAGTTCACAGATTCTGTGGGAGGCAAAATAGCAAACAGCTTTATACCATTGGCCGTAGTCATAATATTTATGAGTTTGCTTGTGATATTCCGGAAATATGACAGGAAGCGCTTTTTTGATACAAAAGGCTGGCGATGGTTCCTGTCTGTCGGTATCTCGCTGTCGGCAGTGAACCTGATGGATATTTATATGCACTG
>CADBAC010000053.1 GCA_902792495.1 Ruminococcus flavefaciens
TCGATGTGGCCCATTCTCTCACGTCTTACTCTTGCTCTTGTAACTTCAACGCCGCAGCGGTCGCAGACCTTGCCCTTGAAGCGTATCTTCTTGAACTTACCGCAGTGGCACTCCCAGTCCTTGGTAGGTCCGAAGATCCTTTCACAGAAGAGACCGTCTCTTTCGGGCTTCTGTGTTCTGTAGTTTATAGTTTCAGGTCTTTCAACAACACCGTAAGACCAGCTTCTGATCTGTTCGGGTGAAGCAAGACCGATCTTTATTGATTCAAAAGTTGTAAATTCCAAACTGCTACCTCCTGAATTTAATTCATGATGCATATAACTGCGGATGCCGCAAAGAGCGGTACATCCACAATTATTGAATATGCACGGTTAATTTCGGATCGTATATTAGTCCTCGTCGGAGGAGTCGTCGATGTCGAGGCTGTCGTAGAAATCGCCTTCATCGTCATCGCCGAGAGTAAGATCGTCTTCATCCTCATCGTCATCGAAGCTGAAAACATCGTCGCCGTCATCGAGGCCGAGGTCGCCTTCGCCGTCCTCATCGCCTTCCATGCTGAATCCTGCGTCGCCGATCTCACCGTCGGAGTAGCTTGTTGTATCTGCTGTATCCTCATCTGCAAAGGAATCATGTGCAGGCATAGGATCTTCGTCGTCGAAATTCTGCTTGAGGTCGATCTCTTCCTGATTGATGTCAAGAACCTTGACATCCAGACAGAGTGACTGCATTTCCTTGATAAGTACCTTGAATGACTCAGGGATACCCGGAGTAGGAACGTTCTGACCCTTGACGATAGCTTCGTAAGTATTGACACGTCCGATAGTATCGTCTGACTTGACAGTAAGGATCTCCTGGAGGGTGTAAGCAGCACCGTAAGCCTCGAGAGCCCAAACTTCCATCTCACCGAAACGCTGTCCGCCGAACTGAGCTTTACCGCCCAGAGGCTGCTGAGTAACGAGAGCGTAAGGACCAACTGAACGAGCGTGGATCTTATCGTCAACGAGGTGGTGGAGCTTGAGGTAGTACATATAGCCCACGGTTACACGGTTGTCGAACTTTTCACCTGTACGTCCGTCGTAGAGAGTGAACTTACAATCCTCTGTGAATTCCAGAGCATTAGGATTGATTACCTTATCCATAGCCTTCAGCTCGAACATATCGTCCTTGTGAGCCTGAGCGTGTTCGTTAGCCATCTTGAAGCATTCACGGATATCATCTTCGTGAGCGCCGTCGAATACAGGAGTCATGATGTGCCAGCCAAGTGCCTTACAAGCCATACCGAGGTGGACTTCAAGTACCTGACCGATGTTCATTCGTGAAGGAACGCCGAGAGGATTAAGAACGATGTCGAGAGGTGTACCGTCGGGGAGGAATGGCATATCTTCCTCAGGAAGGATACGTGAAACGACACCCTTGTTACCGTGACGGCCGGCCATCTTATCGCCGACAGTGATCTTACGCTTCTGAGCGATGTAGCAGATTACACGCATATTTACGCCTGCTGAAAGCTCATCGCAGTTTTCACGGGTAAATACCTTTACGTCAACGATAACACCTGATTCGCCGTGAGGCACCTTCAGTGAGTTATCACGGACTTCTCTTGCCTTTTCACCGAAAATAGCACGAAGGAGTCTTTCCTCAGCGGTAAGTTCTGTTTCGCCCTTAGGTGTTACCTTACCAACGAGGATATCGCCTGAGTTTACTTCGGAACCGATGCGGATGATACCGTTCTCGTCCAGATTTGCAAGAGCGTCATCACCAACGTTAGGGATATCTCTTGTGATCTCCTCAGGTCCGAGCTTTGTATCACGGCACTCGATCTCGTATTCTTCTATATGAACTGATGTGAATACATCTTCACGGACCAGTCTCTCGTTAAGGAGAACAGCGTCCTCGTAGTTGTAACCTTCCCATGTCATGAAGCCGATGAGAGCATTCTTACCGAGTGAGATCTCGCCGTCAGCGGTAGCAGGACCGTCAGCGAGAACCTGACCCTTCTTGATCTCTTCGCCTACAGCAACGATAGGTCTCTGGTTTACGCAGGTACCCTGGTTGGAGCGCTTGAACTTGATAAGCTCATACTTGTGCTCGATACCTGTAGTATCAACAACATGGATCTTGTCAGCATCAACATAAGTTACCTTGCCGTCGCAGTCAGCAACAACGCATACACCTGAGTCAACAGCTGCCTTGTATTCCATACCTGTACCAACGAAAGGACGCTCTGTCTTGAGGAGCGGAACTGCCTGACGCTGCATGTTGGCACCCATGAGGGCACGGTTAGCGTCATCGTTTTCGAGGAACGGGATCATTGCTGTAGCTACAGATACGACCATCTTAGGAGATACATCCATGTAGTCTACCTTTTCACGCTCACACTCGAGGATCTGGTCACGGTAACGTGCGTTAACTCTCGGACGTGCAAACTTGTTGTCTTCGGTAAGAGGTTCGTTAGCCTGAGCAACGATGAAGTTATCCTCAACGTCGGCAGTCATGTAAACTACCTCGTTGGTAACAACGCCTGTTGCCTTGTCCACCTTACGGTAAGGAGCTTCGATGAAGCCGTATTCGTTGATCCTTGCGAAAGTAGCCAGGTAGGAGATAAGTCCGATGTTAGGACCTTCAGGGGTCTCGATAGGACACATTCTTCCGTAGTGGCTGTAGTGAACGTCACGTACCTCGAATCCGGCACGGTCTCTTGAAAGACCACCGGGGCCGAGAGCTGAAAGACGTCTCTTATGAGTAAGCTCTGCAAGAGGGTTGTTCTGATCCATGAACTGTGAAAGCGGTGAGGAGCAGAAGAATTCCTTCATTGCTGAGGATATTGGTCTGATGTTGATGAGCATCTGAGGTGTGAGTGTGTTGACATCCTGAGTCTGGATGTTCATTCTCTCACGGATGCTTCTTTCCATACGTGCATAACCGATGCGGAACTGATTCTGGAGAAGTTCGCCGACGCTGCGGATACGTCTGTTTCCGAGGTGGTCGATATCGTCAACAGTACCTACGCCCTCGCAGAGGTTGATGAAGTAGCTGATAGTAGCGATGATATCGTCGAGGATGATGTGCTTAGGAACGAGGTCGTCAGCCATCTTCTTTACCATTTCTTCAAGTTCGTCAGCATCTGCTGCTGTCTCAAGGATGTTCTTGAGCACCTTGAAGGAGACCTTCTCGTTGATGCCGTATTTTTCAGCATCGAAATCAACATAGCCCTTGATATCGACCATGCCGTTACCGATGATCTTTACTGTCTTCTCGACCATGCGGGTGGATGTCTCGCCACGGTCGTCAGTGTAATACTCCTTAGCCTCAACTGTAACGAAAGCCTCGTAAACACCTGCCTGCTCGATCTCGCAGGCCTTGTCGTAGGTGATGGTCTCGCCTGCATCAGCAAGGATCTCACCTGTCATCTCGTTGATAACAGGCTGAGCGAGAACATGGCCTGCAAGACGTGAAGCGATACCCAGCTTCTTGTTGTACTTGTAGCGTCCGAAGCGGCAGAGATCATATCTCTTGGCATCGAAGAAAAGGTTGTTGAGGTGAGTCAGTGAGCTCTCGACTGTAGGAGGCTCGCCCGGGCGAAGCTTCTTGTAAACGTCAATGAGAGCGTCAGACTTGTTCTTTGTCTGGTCCTTCTGGAGGATAGTCTGCTTGAGGCGGTCATCCTCACCGAAGGTAGCGTAGATCTCCTCATCCGTACCTTCTTCGCCGAGGGCTCTGATGAAGGTAGTGATCGGGATCTTACGGTTTTTATCTATACGGACATAGACAACGTCGTTGGAATCCATTTCGTATTCCAGCCATGCACCACGGTTAGGGATGACTGTGGTATTGAAAAGGTCCTTACCTGTCTTGTCCTTCTCGAAAGCGTAGTAAACGCCCGGTGAACGAACCAGCTGTGAAACGATAACACGCTCTGCGCCGTTGATCACGAAGGTACCGCTGTCTGTCATGAGCGGGAAGTCGCCCATATAGATCTCGCTTTCGCTGACAGCGCCTGTTTCCTTGTTTGCGAGTGTAGCAGTAGCACGCATAGCTACCTGATACGTAGCGCCTCTCGACTTACATTCTGCGAGAGTATACTTAGGTGTATCGTCGAAGCGATAGTCCTTGAAGTTGAGAACGAGGTTGCCGTTATAATCGGTGATAGCGGTCATATCACGGAAGACTTCACGGAGTCCTTCTTCTCTGAACCACTGATACGAGTTCTTCTGTACCTCGATAAGGTTCGGCATTTCAAGGGGCTCGGTGATCTTGCCGAAACTCATTCTGACATTTTTTCCAAGCTGCTTAGGTGTAACATTCACCATAGGCGGATCCTCCTTACTGATTCGGTGTTTTGGCGGACATATCATAAAAGCGCCGCAAAAGTTTTTTCAGAAAACTATTGACAAGTGCGATTTTGTATGATATAATTACATGATAATAGGGACATTATTCCATATTGATACATTATATTATTATAATATATAAAAGCGGAGAAGTCAAGGCTTCTCCGCTTTTTTCATCGTTTTGAACTGTTTTATTTTGTTTTGCGAGGTGATTTTGGGAATAATTTCAAGACTGTCAATTCACCTTATATTCAGCATACTTTCTCATAATTTCATCTTCCGAATAAACTTCACCCAGCGCTCTGCTTTCTGTTACTCTCCATTCACCGTCAACTTTCTGTACACTATACCAACGTCCCAAACTTTCATAACCTCCCCTCAACTCAATCAATTCAAAGGAATCGCTGTTGCAGTTCTGTACATACCATTTGCGATTTAAAGCCTGATTCAGCATCTCCTGATCATCTGCTCCGAACTGCGTGCGACCGTCATCATATACGCATCTGTATATTTTTCCGTTATATTCAGTAAACATTGGGTAGTAGTCATATTTATTGTACCAGTTATCTTCAATGACCTGTCCGGGTTCTACTTTCATGCTATAATATCTGTCAAGCATCCATGAATTCATGTTCTGACCATTTTCATCATAATCATTGAAAACATATTTCACCTGGTCCGCTTTGATATCTTCAACACTGCTGAACTTCGGATTTACATAATGAACAAATGTCATGGTATGGTTTTCACGAGGCTGATCTTCCTCGGTTGCCCCATTGTCAAGGTAAATAACAAGTCGCTGTGCTTCAAATGTATCACTCATATCCAGATAGTCATAGTTCAGAAGAAGAATATCCTTTGCATCAAAGTAGTTTCGTGACCATTCCTCAGCCTCTGCCCTGTAAGCAGGATTTTCGGTAACAGCAGGTTCTTCGGCTGTATTTCCGGCATTTGTCGCAGCTGCCTGAGGCTGTGACTGTGCCTGAGAAGATGCCGGAGCAGCAGCGGTTACCTGTGCGGAAGAAACTGCGGTAGTATCCACGGCTGTACCGCTGACCTCAGCTGTAACATCAGCCGTAACTGTTGTAACTGCGGCATTTTCGCTGCCGGTAGCTGCATTGTTTGTGGTCGTAACCGTTACTGCGGCAACATTGGGCACGATGTCGGGCTCAACAGTATTTGAGCGCTTCAGCAGATTGTGTCCGAGCGCCAGTCCGCCGCCAAGCAGAATAAGCGAAGCCGCTGTAGCTGCTATCTTTAAAATTGTGGGACGTTTGTATTCCTCAACACCTGTCACTTCGTCCGCTGCAAATCCTGCTGTGGTCATATTTATATTATTTCTTTCTTTTGATGCTCTGATTATATTTCTCTTTCTTTTACTCATTTCGAGTATTCTTTCAAACTGCTCTTCACTGAGCTCGGGAGTAAGGCGGTCTATCATAGCAAGCTCCCCCTCATCCGAATCTTCAAGAAGATCAAACATATTTCTCTTTTCCATAGCTGCCTCCTATCGTGAGATACCCACTGCTGTAAGTGATACTTTCAGACGTTCCATCGCTCTTGTGCAGCGTGAACGCACCGACGAAGCGGTCATTCTTACAGTTTTGGCTATTTCGGCTGACGTTTTGTTGTAGTAGAATTTCTGTATCAGTATCGTTGAATCAGGCTCACCGAGAGAATTTATCTCTCTCAGCAGTATGCGCCTTACCTCGTTACTGTCAGATATCCCTTCCACATCGAAAGCATCTGCCATTTCAGGAAATTCCTCATCATCGACGGATACGGTGTCTCTGCCTTTCGCAGAAAGTCTGCGGAAGTGATCGACAGCTCTGCGCTGAGCGATAGACGCTGCCATCCTTCTCACATCATTGACTTTGCCGTCCTCGACAGCTATAAACAGTTCAGCGAATACGTCGCTGACACATTCTTCAATATCCTCATTAGTTCCGCAGCTTCTCAGCTTGTTGAACACTATGACATAGACATATCGTCCCAGTTCTTTCAGAAGAGCCCGATACATCTCATCAGGGGATCTTCGCATAAGATCATTCAATTCCATTGCGGTCATATTTTACCTCCCGAAGTCTGATCCCACAAATACTTATGCGCACTCAGTAATGTTGATCGTTTTTCGCTTTACATAAACCATAGTCGTATGAAGCTGTAAAAGTGCTGCATGGATTTTATTCTTTTGTATGGTTGCACAATCAGCAAGTTGTAAGTTATCAGATATTAGTGCATAGTGAATAAGATTCAACTTGTAGGGACGGCAATTGGCCGTCCTCGGTCTGTCGTAAACAAATTGCGTGGGACGTCGAGGACGCCGTCCCCTACAAAATCATTCACGAAGAATATCCAAATGAGCAACAATGATCGGGCTCCCGACGGCGGTAACATTGTAACCAACGGGAGGGCGCTCGGAAAGCGCCCCTACAGTTGATTCATCACATTGATATATCGAGGACCACCAAAGGCGGCCCCCTACATTCTCAATTCTTCATTCTCAATTCATCAGGGCTGTCGAGGACGCCGTCCCCTACAAAATCATTCACGAAGAGTATCCAAATGAGCAACAATGAATATGGGATTTCAATATGTAGGAGAGCCGCCCTCGGGCTCCCGACGGCGGTAACATTGTAACCAACGGGAGGGCGCTCGGAAAGCGCCCCTACAGTTGATTCATCACATTGATATATCGAGGACCGCCAAAGGCGGCCCCTACATTCTCAATTCTTCATTCTCAATTCATCAGGGCTGTCGAGGACGCCGTCCCCTACAAAAACATTCACGAAGAATATCCAAATGAGCAACAATGTTACTCAGCATCTCCGTACATACGCATAGCTTTCAGCATGATAGCACACTCAAGGCGCTTCTTCTCAAGCTCGCATGAGATCTTGTGAGCCTTGCGGATATCGCCTTCGTACTGGTAATTGTTGGCATTGCAACCGCCGCTGCAATAGAACTTAGCCCAGCACTCACGGCAGTCGGGCTTTGAGTATACATGAGCAGCTGCGAAGTCCTTCTTCATTTCCTGATCGAATGTTCCCTCGTCGATGTTGCCCATCTTGTACTCGTCGATACCTACAAACTGGTGACATGGGAAGATATCGCCGTCCGGAGTAACAGCCACGTAGTCGTTGCCGCAGCCACAGCCTCTCAGACGCTTGATAGCGCAGGGGCCCTGATCCAGGTCTATCATGAAGTGGAAGAAATTGAACTTCTTGCCGTTTTTCTCGTTTTCGATGATACGGTCGGCAAGTCTTTCGTATTCCTTGAAGATCTCGGGAAGATCGTCCATGACAAGTGCGTACTCGTCGGAATCGCCTACAACAGGCTCAACTGATATCTGGTCAAATCCTGCTTCGTACAGAGCAAAAACGTCGTTGCTGAAGTCCTTGTTGCGGTTTGTGAAAGTACCTCTTACGTAGTACTCCTTGTCACCTCTGCCCTCAACAAGCTTCTTGTACTTGGGGATTATCATATCATAGCATCCCTGACCGTTAGGGAGTACACGGAAATAGTCGTTGACTTCCTTTCTGCCGTCGATAGAAAGAACAACGTTTGACATTTCCTTATTGATAAAGTCTATCTTGTCATCGTCAAGAAGGAGTCCGTTGGTAGTGATAGTGAAGCGGAACTTCTTGTTGTATTCCTTTTCACGGCTTCTTGCATACTCGACGATCTGCTTTACCACGTTGAAATTCATCAGCGGTTCGCCGCCGAAGAAGTCCAGTTCCAGGTTAGGTCTGTCACCTGAATTTTCCAGCAGGAAGTCTATAGCGTGCTTGCCTGTTTCCAGTGACATGAGCTTGCGTCCCTTGCCGAAATCGCCTGTGGAAGCGAAACAGTACTTGCATCTGAGCTGACAGTCGTGAGCGATATTCAGGCACATAGCCTTTACAGGAGAAGCAACGGAATACTTTGCATACTTCTCGTAATCATCCTCGGAAAAGAGGATCTTGTCGTTGTAAAGCTCCACGATCTCGTCATAGCAGGTGCTTATTTCGTCAGCGGGATATTTGTCAGTGAGCTTATCCAGCACCTGCTGAGGACATTCATCCTCGAATGGCGGCTGTATAAGATCGAGCAGATCATATGTCATATCGTCCACAAGATGAACGCCGCCGCTGTTGACATCCAGAACTATATTGAAGCCGTTGAGCTTGTACTTATGTATCATTCAAAACAACCTTTCGTAAAAAATAGAGGCAGCATTTACATACTGCCTCAGTGTCTTACCATAATATGGACTTATCTCTCGCACTTCTGGTTAGCAACTGTGCATGAAGTCTTGCAAGCTGACTGACATGAAGCCTGGCACTTGCCGCAGCCGCCCTTCTTAGCAGATTCCTTGAGATTAGCCTTATTGATAGTCTTGATATGTTTCATTTTATTATCCTCCGTAGGTATTTGCGGAACGTCTCCGCATAGTCATTGAATACATTATACCACATTTCCCGATACAATGCAAGACCTTTACAGAAAATTTTTCTGTGAAAAATTTTCAATTGAGAATTCAGAATTGAGAATGCAGAATTTTTGTGTTCGCTGACGCTCACGGTTCCGAATACAACAAACACACACGATTTGTTTTTCATGTGTGTTCAGGCGGATGATATCCGTCCCTACATTGTGGAACGCCGAGGGCGGCGTTCCCTACTCTCTGCTTTCTACTTTCTGATCTCTGCTTTCTGCTTTCTGAGATCAGCCTTCCATTTCTATAAGAAGCTCGAAGTTTTCGTCAATTTTCTGCTTCAGAGCGTCTATCTCGGCACATTTACTGTTCATCAGTTCATAGTCGCTGTAGACTTCTTCCTTTGTTATCTCCTCGGATAGAGCGTCTATCTGCGCCTGTAATTCGTCGATTTCCTTTTCAAGGCGGCGCATCTCGTTCTTACGTGCGGCATCGGCACTTCTCTGCTGCTTGCTGCGGTAGGTCTTTACCTGCTTGTCCTTTGCAGCTTCGGCAGCCTTTGCGAATTTCTCAGCATCTGCGATACGCTTCTGCTCGGCCTGCTCATCACGGAGAACATCCAGATATTTCTCGAAACCGTAGTTATGCTCACGGTAGCCGCCGTCTGTCAGTTCAATAAGACGGTCAGCTATCTTGCTCAGCAGATAGCGGTCATGGGATACGAATATGATAGTTCCCGTGTACTCCTGAAGCGCTTCTTCAATGGCTTCCTTTGAGCTGAGGTCAAGATGGTTTGTCGGCTCATCGAGAATAAGGACATTGCCGTGCTCCTGCATCATGATAGCAAAACAAAGCTTTGCCCTCTCGCCGCCGCTGATGACTCCCGTTTCCTTGAAAACGTTCTCGCCGATAAGTCTCACCTGTGCAAGGAGACTTCTTACCTCCAGTTCAGACATGGACGGATAGCGGCTGTGGAGTTCCTCCATAACGGTCAGTTCCTTATTAAGGTTAGTGCTTTCCTGCTCGAAATAGCTTATCTTGATATTGCTGTTCCAGCGCACCAGTCCCTTATGGGGAAGCTGCTCCTGTATGATCCGCAGCAGAGTTGATTTTCCTATGCCATTATCGCCGATGATACCGACTTTCTCCCCTCTGCGGACTTCAAAATCGATATTGTCAACAAGAGTTTTTCTCGCTGTGCCGTCACCAACAGCGATATCCACGCCCTTGACTTTCAGCACATCCAGCGGAGGTTCAACTCCGTATGTAAAGTGTATCTTCGCTGATTTCGTATCATGGAACGGCTTCTCGATACGCTCCATCTTTTCAAGCTGTTTTCTGCGGCTCTGTGCCATTTTCGTAGTGGACGCACGTACAAGATTTCGCGCAACATAGTCCTCCATCTGGGCTATCTGCTTCTGCTGCATCTCATATTCCTTTTCACGGCGGGCATCGTTCTCCTCACGCTGACGCACAAAAGCGGTGTAGTTGCCCTTGTAGCGTGTAAGAGTTCCACGCTCTATCTCGCAGATGGACGTACAAAGGCGGTCGAGGAAGTAACGGTCATGTGATACTATCAGGACAGCTCCCTTGTAGCTGCGGAGGTAGTCCTCCAGCCACATTATGGTCTTGAAGTCAAGGTGGTTGGTAGGCTCGTCGAGGATGAGGAGATTGGGTTCTTCAAGGAGCAGACGGGAAATGCAGAGTCTCGTCTTTTCGCCGCCGCTGAATCCCGAAACTGTGCGGTTCAGCTCATCGCCCGTGAAGCCCATGCCGTTGAGGATGGTGCGTATCTTCACATCTGTGTTGTAGCCGTCGTTGGCCTCCACCCACGAAGAAAGCTGCTGATACTCGTCAGCGGCGGAGTTATCGCCCATCTCTATTTCTATCTCTATCTCACGGAGACGGTCAATAGCACGGTGGATAGGCGCAAAAACGCTTCTCATCTCCTCGATGACGGTGTTCTCGGAGTTGAGACCGCCCATCTGCTCCAGATATCCGATAGTGGTCTTGGACGCAAGAGAGACTATGCCGTCCTTTTCGGTGGTGCGGTCGGGATCAACAGAACCTGTGAGAATTTTCAGCAGTGTGGATTTTCCGCAGCCGTTGTTGCCCACCAGACCTATCTTGTCGCTCTCGTCGATGGTCAGCGAAACATTGTTCAGCACCTGATTGCCGTTGTAATACTTATTTATATTTATAAGGCTTGCAAGCATTTTTATCTTCCTTTATCATAATAATACACATTATTATAGCACATTTTTCGCT
>CADBAC010000054.1 GCA_902792495.1 Ruminococcus flavefaciens
ATGATTTTATGACTCTGCCGCCCATGGGCAGTTCAAGCACTATATCATCGGATGACTTGAATTCATCCGCATTTACTTCAACATCGATTCTGTGGGAAGAAGCGATGAAAACAATGCATATATGGTAACGGGTCATGCTGCACCTCCACAAACAAAAAGCCCCGAAATATCGGGGCATTGGTTCAATATACGCAAAAAGTGTACATCTTCTCACATCCGGACTATACCGTCGGCTTCGGAATTGCACCGAATCAACCGCAAAGCGGCTCGCAGGCTTTAACTGCCGGTCAGGAATCTCACCCTGCCCTGAAGATATTACTATTATATCACTCTAACAAATTATTGTCAATACCATTTATAGGTCATAGTGTGATTTTTTCGTCATAGCGTGATTTTTTCGGATAAAGCTGAAAAAAAGCAAAGGACGGAAAAATATCCGTCCTTCTGATAGTTTATTATTTGGTTCATACGCTGCGGTCAGTTCTTATTTGTTGAATCAGCCAAATACGTTTTGAGCACCTCGCTTGCGTCACGGCCATCGATAAGGTCGTTTCCGTCGTAGTCGCCCAATGCATAAACGCAGTATTCCAGACCTTTTTCTTCCGCAGGGTATGCATAACCTACAGCCCTTTTGGCATAGTAACTGAGAATGGCTGAGGCATCTCTACCGTCAAGAATACCGTCACAGTTGATGTCGCCGGCTTTATTGTTGCTTTTGATCTCTTTAAGCAGGATAGTCGGATCAGCAGCGTTTATGTCGCCGTCTCCGTTGAGATCAGCCACTGCTTCGATCTGAGCTCTGATCTCGTCTGTGAGCACCGGGCTGCTGTACTCCTGAACGGCTATTTCCAAATATCTTTCCATTATGAGACTAGCGTCATAGCCGTTAACAAGACCGTCGCCGTTAAGATCGAGCTGTGTCTGTGCAGATGTTGTCATAGGCATTGCCGATACAGTCAGCAAAACAGATGTGAGAAGTGAAATACCTTTTTTCATAAGATCTCCTCCTATCGCATTTTTTTATAGTATAACAGATATCAGCGAAATAATAAAGCACATTTTATGAATAAATAAAATGTGCTCTTATTATTATTACTTAGCGAGAACGGGGATATCGTACTGAGCGGCGATCTCCTCGATGTGGCTCTCACCGTAGATGCTGTGCTTCTTGCCGCAGTCAGGGCACTCGAAATAGCTCATATTCTCGATGATACCGATTATCGGGATATTCATCAGCTTAGCCATTTTAACTGCCTTTTCAACGATCATTGAAACAAGCTCCTGAGGTGAGGTAACGATAACGATACCGTCAACAGGGAGAGACTGGAACACAGTCAGCGGAACATCACCTGTTCCCGGAGGCATATCAACGAAAAGATAGTCGATATCCTTCCAGATAACGTCAGTCCAGAACTGCTTTACAACTCCTGCGATAACGGGGCCTCTCCATACAACAGGATCGGATTCGTTTTCGAGAAGGAGGTTGATGGACATTATATCCAGACCCATTTTGCTCTTTGCAGGGATTATACCGAATTCACAGGCATCAGCCTTGCCGTGGATACCGAAAGCCTTCGGGATGGAAGGACCTGTGATATCAGCATCGAGAACACCAACGTTCTTGCCCATTCTCTGCATAGCAACGGAAAGCATGGAAGATACGAGAGTCTTGCCGACACCGCCCTTACCGCTGACAACACCGATAACTTTACCGATATTGCTCATCTTGTTGGGCTCTTCGAGAAGGCTCTGAGGCTTGCTGCTGCAATTTCCTGCGCTTGGACATCCTGCGCAATCGTTAGGTGAACATGATTCACTCATTGTAAATACACTCCTTAAAAATTATACTGTTATTATTATACCCTATATCTCACAAATAGTCAAGCCAAGCTGACGGCAGCTTGACCCCGGTCACGAGTCGGCTCTGAAGAGCCTAACTTCTTGCAAAGCGATGAGTTTCAGGTCGCTCGGCGGCAAGCTTTGTTATAATGTTACGGTAGGGGACGGAGCGCCTGTCACGCTTCGCTCGCAAGCTCGCTTACTCTCTGCGAAACTCTTACTCTGCTTTCGCTCGTTTTCACTAAAGTCGTGACGGAGATTTATATTATGTAGGGGATGGCGTCCTCGACATCCCTCTCTCTGCGTGAAGCGTCTGGACGGTTATTTATGGCAATTGCAGGGCGTTTCAAAAGCGGCATCTCCTGAAAGAAATGCCGCTCAATAATTCTGAATTACCAGCCGTAGTATGATTCATCGTAGCCGTAGTTATAGCTGTCGCCGTAACTGTTGCCATAGCTGTCTCCGTAGCTGTCGCCGTACCAGCCCTGACCGTTGTCGTAACTGTTGTCGTAGCCGTAGTTGTAGTCTTCACCGGTGCTGCCGTTGCCTGTGTAGCTATTCTGATCGTAGACAGGATTGCCGTATTCGTCGGTAGCAGGCTGTGAAGTTGTCTGCTGTTCCAGATATCCGCCCTCGAAAGCACCGCTTGCGATGGTGACATAGAGAGTTGTGCCCTTGTCGCATGGAGTAGCCTCGTTGATGTCCTGACGGATGATCTGACCCGGCTTAAGGTCGCTGTCTGTGGAGTATTCCTTGATCTGGAAGTTAATCCTGTCGCTGTATTCGTCAACTGCGTCTGAGAGAAGAACGCCACGGAAGTTAGGCATGAGGAACTGTCCTTCACCGAGAGTTGTGGTAGCGGGAGCAGTTGTGGTCTCAGCGGTAGTTGTGGAAGTCTCTGTTACAGCTGTAGTAGTTGCAGGCATAGTCTCGCCTGTGTCAACGCCGTCCTTGTAAACGTGAGGGTTGTCCTCACCTGAGCTGATAGTGAGCAGAACTTTCTGGCCTGTGCTTATCTTTGCACCGGGACGGATATTCTGTTCCATGATCTTGCCCTTGATAACTGTGCTGCTCTGAGCCTCAGCGTTGATCTGGAATTCAAGGAAGTCGAACTGCTCGACTGCCTTGGTGTAGTCGATGCCTGAAAGGTCGGGCATATAGAGTCTGTCGTCGCCGCATGAAGTAAATGCGAAAGCGCATGAAGCTGCTGTTACTACAGAAGTGAGTAAAGCGATGGTTCTTTTCATTTTTATTTCCTCCTGAAAAATGGATTTTCCTGTTTACGAATTACTGTACAGCGTCTATAGCACTGTAAAGTTCGATGCCGCTCTGGTCGCAGAGACCGTTGGCGAAATCGAGGTTGAGTATGCCTGCGAAGGCCTGTTTGCCGTTAGCTGTATTTTTAAGATACACATCTGCTGCAACGTAAGTGCTTGCCTGCGGATAGGCAAGTTCAACGTCGGCCGATACCGTATCGGGTATGGAAAATGCAGGTGTCTCCGTGGTCTCGCCTGTGTCCTTGTAGGTGAAGGTAAGGACGTAGTTTCCGCTGATATACTGCGGAATGGCGATAGAGAACCCTATTTTGTAACCGCCGTCGGGAGGCGGAGCGGTAGTTGTCGTTTCTTCTGTTGTCGTTTCGGTTTCCGCAGATGTGGTCCCGGTCTCAGCCGAAGTGGTAACGTCAGCCGTGGTCTCAGGCTCTGTTTCCGTGACAGTCTCCGTAGTTATGGGCTGAGTGAACCTGACGGGAGGGCTTTCCCTGTTCAGCAGGTCTATCACATCTGTTGTCTTCGGGTATCTGACTACCCATACGATTATCCCGACAAGCACTGCAAGCGCCGCAAGCATAAGCAGGATAAGCAGTTTCTGAGCCGCAGAAGTGGGAGTGCGTCTGCGCTTTCTGCCCGAATATTCAGGCGCATCTGTTCTGTTTTTTTCCATAGCAATTACCTGTATTTGTAAACGGTGGCTGACTCGAATCCGTCAAGGAGAGTGGTCATCTTTCCGAATGCCATGGCAGTACCCTTAGCCACGCAGTTTACGGAATCCTTGGCGATAAGGCAGTTTATTCCGATGGTACGCTTTATGAGCTGTGTAAGTCCTCCTAAGAGAGCGCCGCCGCCTGTGAGGAGAAGGCCGTTGTCGTAGATATCTCCCACAAGTTCGGGGGGGGCGTCTTCAAGAACTTTCTTGATAGCCTCCATTATCATGAAAGTGTCGTCCTCGATAGCTTCAAAAAGCTCTGTTTCGCTGAGGAGCACCTGTGCAGGGAGGCCTTTGAGGAGGCTTCTGCCCTTGACCATGTAGGTTATCTCATCGTTGGGGTCATAGAGGTTGCAAAGCTCCATTTTCACCTTTTCGGCAGTTCTTTCGCCAATGAGGAGCTTGTACTTGTTCTGCATATACTTTATGATGGAGCGGTCGATGGAGTTGCCTGCAACCTTGACGGTATGGGATGTTACCACGCCGTTCATGGAAACTATAGCAACATCGGTAGTGCCGCCGCCGATATCGACTATCATGTGGCCCTTTGCCTTGGTGATGTTGACACCTGCGCCTATCATAGCGGCGATAGGTTCCTGTATCAGGTAGACCTGACGGGAGCCTGCACTTTTAGCGGCTTCAACTACGGCTCTGCTTTCGATATCGGTGATGAAAGAGGGGACGCATATGATTATTCTCGGCTTGACAAGCTGATGGCCTGCCACTTTGAGTATGAATTCACGTATCATGCTGTGTGCAAGGTCATCATCGGATATGACGCCTTCGCTTATAGGTCGTTTTACAGCGATATAATCGGGATTGCGGCCTATCATCTCATACGCTTCCCTGCCCACTGCAAGGACTCTTTCTGTACGGATATTGTAAGCAATGACCGAAGGCTCACTGAGGACAACGCCTTTATTGCCCATAGTTATGACAATATTGGAGGTGCCCAGATCTATACCTATATCAGTATTTGCCATTATTATTCTCCTTTTTATTCTGATTCACTGATCTGTGCTCAGCATATTTTTAAGGCAGGTATACCGTCTGGTACGGCGGTTATTTGCTACCATTCTTGATATATCTTCTTCGGAGCCGATGATTATGAGAAGCTTCTTGGCTCTTGTAACGGCTGTGTACAGCAGATTTCTGTAGCACAGCTTCTCGAATGAACCGAGAAGGGGCATTATCACTGCTTCAAATTCACAGCCCTGACTTTTGTGGACGGTAACAGCATACGCAAGCTCTATCTGGTCGAGGGTGTCGAAAGGATAGGCGGTAAGGCGGCCGTCGAAGTCGATGATGGCATTGCGTGTCATCATGTTGATATTGATTATCTTGCCGATATCGCCGTTGAACACTCCCGTGCCCTGTTCTTCGTCCTTTTTCCAGATGATATCGTAGTTGTTGCGGGTCTGCATGACCTTGTCGCCAAGACGGAAGGTGAAAAGTTTTCCCTTGACTTCCGGCTTTTTGTCGTCGTGGGGATTTATCTTCTCCTGCAAAAGCTTGTTCATCTCCACAGTGCCGAGAGTGCCTTTGCGTGAGGGAGCGATTATCTGGATATCGTCAACAGGGGAGTAGTTGTAGGCTTTGGGAAGTCTCGTCCTTGCAAGGTCCACCAGCAGTTCGCTGACTGCTTCGGGGGAATTCCTCTTGAAAAAGAAGAAATCGCTGTCCTTGCGTGAAAGGTCGGGGAGTTCGCCCGAAACTATCTTGTGGGCGTTGGTTACGATACAGCTTTTTCTCGCCTGACGGAAGATCTCCTGAAGCTTTATCACGGTCACAGCCTGACTTGCGATAAGGTCGCCGAGGAGGTTGCCTGCGCCTACTGACGGAAGCTGGTCGCTGTCGCCTACCATTATGAGTTTGCATCCCAGTCTCAGGGCACGGAGCAGCTTCTCAAAGAGCAGCACGTCCACCATTGACATCTCGTCGATGACAATTACATCGCAGTCGAGGGGATTGTTCTCATTATGGGCGAAAGTAAGCCTGCCGCCCTTGTCGTAGACTACTTCAAGGAGACGGTGGATAGTCTTTGACTCGTAGCCGGTCAGGTCGGACATACGCTTTGCGGCACGGCCTGTGGGAGCGGTGAGAAGCACACGCAGTCCACGCTTTTCAAATATGGATATGATAGCGTTGAGAGTGGTGGTCTTACCTGTACCGGGGCCGCCTGTGAGTATCATAAGTCCACGGGAAACAGCCGAAGTGATGGCACGTCTCTGGAGTTCCTCATACTCTATGCCGTGCTCCTCCTGCTCGATATCTATAAGCGCATCGAAGTCGAAATCTTCGGGGGATGTGAAGTCTTTCAGCACCTTTATCCTGTCGGCGATGAAGCTTTCGGCGTGGTAGTAATCGGGGAGATAAACGTACTCACGCTCATTCTTGATATATTCAAACAGCTCATCGTCATCGAGGGCGGCGTTGTAGGAGCTGTAGAAATCTTTCTCACTGATGCCAAGTGCATTTTCAGCCTTTGTCAGCAGCACATCCAGAGGAAGGCAGGAGTGGCCGAGAGTCGTATTGGCACGGAGTATGTACTGCAATCCTGCGATAACACGCTTGTCGGAGTTTTTCGGGATGTGCAGGTCGTGGGCGATGGTATCGGCTTTCTTGAATTCAAGATCAATGTTTTCGCCGCAGAGAAGATAAGGGTTAAGCTTGAGCAGTTCCATTGCATCGGGGCCGTATTTCTGGTAAGTCCTCATGGCGATGCCCGATTTCACACCGTAATTTGAAAGGTATGACATTATGCATCTCAGAGAGAAAAGCTTTCTTGCTTCATTGGCGATATCCTCGCATTTCTGAGCGGAAATGCCCTTTATCTCGCTTAGGCGGTAGGGATCGTGCTCCATGATATCCAGCGTCTTTTCGCCGAAAACCGCAACTATCTTCTTTGCAAGTCCGGGACCTATGCCCTTTACAGCGCCCGAGCCCAGATACTTTTCGATGTTCACAACAGTGTCGGGGAGCTTTCTCTCGCAGTATTCCGCCCTGAACTGAGTTCCGAAGCGGCGGTGGGTATCGTAGTAGCCCTCAAGGATAAGGCCTTCGCCCTCCTCGATATCGCCTATCTCGCCGACGACGGTAATCAGCTCGCCGCCTGCGTCCAGATCGAGAACTACGTAGCCGTTTGCTTCGTTTTTGAAAAGCACGTTTTCGACAGTTCCCTCAACGTGCAGCAGTTTCTGCTCCATAGTCCCCCTCCTCGAAAAGTCATAATTTCAGGACTTATCGGCTATATACGGACGTTTCTGCGACATCCGCATACCTGCGGACAAGCCTAATCACTATACATTATACTATATTTCGGCGGTAAAATCAATTATTTTCTGCACGAAATTTTCATTTTTTTCATTTACAATATTGGCACGTTCGGGAAATTCTGCGCAGAATCGGGCGCAAACCGCCTTTGCAAGGCAGTCCTCGCCGCACTCGATGAGCAGTATTTTAGTGACGCAGCATTCCTCGGTGGCAAAGAGATAGGCGGTATACCGCAGTTTTTCTTCCAGCTGTGGATCGTCGCTCCTTACGATCACAGTCAGGGGAACGGCTTTGACTTTAGGACAGCAAAGCAGACAAATGACCTCAGTCACAGCGATCACGGCCAGTATGACAGCGGCAATGAGTACAGGTATATCCATGTTGATCTCTCCCTATATGTAATATACCCTATATTATGCTGAAAGCGGAGAAAGTGGCAATAAAAATGAGCCCCCGCAGACCTAACCTCGGTACTCATACAGAAACTTTATACGCATTTATCGGGGAAAACCTTTCTGAGGAAAGGTTC
>CADBAC010000055.1 GCA_902792495.1 Ruminococcus flavefaciens
GTCCCAGATCCTGCTGATACTCTATATACTCGGGGTCTGTTCCCGGGTGGAAGAGTATGAGGATACGCTTTTTGTGTTCCTGACCGAGGAGGAAGAACCACATCATCGCCACGCCTGCCGCAATGACAAACGGCGCTGCAAGCAGATACTTCCACGATATCCTTGCGGAACATATCATAAAGCCGAATATAGCCGCAAATACTATGGCTGTTCCGTAGTCGCCCTGCAAGCCGACGATACCTATGGGTATCATACCGTGTATCAACAGCAGGGCCATGTGGCTTGGTTTGTTCATCTCCTCTTCGTCCCTGGAAAGGTGGTAGCTGAAAGTGAGTATGAACGCAAGCTTGAGTATCTCAGACGGCTGAAAGAGTACGAAACCTATATCAAGCCATGCCTTATCGTCGGCACCGTCTCGCCTGTAACCCAGCCCCGTAAACGTCAGCGCTACCAGAAACAGCGCCACAGGTGCGAAAATGAACCACAGCTTTACCAGCTTGTGATAATCGATGAAGGATATGACCACCGCTATAATGATTCCCACAACCATTGAGAAAAGCTGTGTCTGCCAGTAGCTGGCGCCGATTCCGTCTATCATCTTATTTTTTACTATTGAGTAAATCAGCAGCGTACTCAGCGCTGCACATACAGTTACTGCGAAAAGCAGTCCGCCGTCTATACTGTGTTTTTCCGACGGCAGTTTCTTAAATGCTGATCTCATTTGATCTCCTTTTTTTCAGATATCTGATCGTCCTTTCGCCCAGCTTATAAACTATCAGCACAGCAAACGCAGATATAAGCGAGTATATGTATACCTTTGGCACTATCTCATAGATATGCCTGAAACGAAGCATAAAATCGGGGTACGGATACTTGTTGTTGAACAAACCGTAAAGCCTTGTATCAAATATCACAGACAGCAGATAGGTGAGAAGCGTAGTCTCGGATATGACCGAAAGCAGTTTTGCCGCAGCGCCGTTTCTGATATCTATATCGAACAATAACAGGAATATTCCTGCTGAAGCCGCCAATACAGGGTATGAACAGTAGTTGAAGTAGTGGTATGAGCGGAAATAGCATTCGGTATTTTCCTTTGACTGAATGTATGTGGACAATGCCAGAAACAGTACCGCACCGTACCAGAGTGTAAACGAAAACATCTTGTTTGAGAGCGTCTTTTTCGGCGGATAGCGCTTTATGAAACAGCCAAGATAATAGTAAGCTATGGGATAGCAGTTGGTCATATAATCCGGAAACAGCTTTATCTGCTTGTCCGGATCAAAGCCTATGAAGAATACAGGCGCTACCGAAAACAGGAATATCGCCGTTGCAAGCAGGGCGATGTGCTGTTTTCTTGTCTGAAGTCCGTTGAATGCCAGATTCAGGAAAGGTATCAGCAGAAGCATTACCAGATACTGTTCCACATACCAGGCATAATCGCTGTGAGAATATCTTACATAGCCTCGAAGTATCTCCCATAGATCAAAAGGCTGACCGTGGAATTGCTTGTATACCAGACAGACCGTACTGCACATGAGATAGAGGATAATCACCTTTATCATACCCTTGTAGTATTTCTTTGAAAGCTTCTTGCTGTTCATGAGATAGCCTGTGGTTATCATAAACAGCGGTACGCAGGTATATGACGTCCAGAAGACCATAAGCGGGATCAAAAACTCATAGCCTGTTATGGGGATAGCGGTATAGAAAGCCGTATGATAGAAGAAATGCACGACTATGACCAGGAAAGCCGCAAATATTTTTACTATATCTATACCGGAACTGCGTCTTTTCTTTCTCGTTGGTGTATATATTGTTGTGTTTTCAGTCATTTGTTCCTTTTCCTTTTATTTTTGTCCTGTCCAGTATTTTCTGTCGAGACTCCTGAACTGTGCAGCCGCCGCAACGTGCTGCTTCTTTATGACCTCACTGCCGTCGATATCGGCAATTGTCCTTGCAACTTTAAGTATCCTGTCGTAAGCTCTTGCGCTGAGTCCGAGCCTGTCGAATACATTCTTCATCAGCTTCTCTGCGCTGTCGTCCATAGGACACATTTCCTGCAATTTATCGGGAGTTATCAGGGCATTGCAGGTTATCCCAGTATCTCTGAATCTTTCCTCCTGTATCTTCCTTGCGGCTATTACACGCTCTCTGATAGCGGATGAAGGTTCCTCCTTCGCCTTGGATGAAAGGTCCTCGAATTCCACGGGAGCGACTTCGATATGAAGGTCAAAGCGGTCAAGGAGAGGTCCTGATATCTTTGAAAGATAGCCTGCCACTTTATTTGGCAGACATATACACTTCCTCTTGGGATGGCCGAAATATCCGCACGGACACGGGTTCATCGCTCCGATGAGCATAATGGTACAGGGATAAGTAACTGTACCCGAAGCACGGGCGATAGTCACCTTTCTGTCCTCAAGGGGCTGACGGAGAATCTCCAGAGTCTTGCGGTCAAATTCAGCAAGCTCGTCCAGAAAGAGTACGCCGTTATGCGCCAGCGACACCTCACCGGGATGGGGGATAGTGCCGCCTCCTGCCAGTCCTGCCGAGGAAATAGTGTGATGAGGCGAGCGGAAAGGCCGCTTTGTGATTATGGGCATATCCTCGCTGAGAAGTCCCGATATGGAGTGTATCTTCGTAGTTTCCAGTGCTTCCTCAAAGGTAAGGGGCGGAAGTATGGAAGGCATACGCTTTGCCAGCATACTCTTACCACTTCCCGGTGAACCTATGAGCAGAGCGTTGTGTCCGCCTGCCGCAGCTATTTCAAGGGCTTTTTTTGCGGACTGCTGACCTCTTACATCAGCAAAATCCAGCACCTCGTTGTATGCGGCTTCGGGGATATCATAGTGCGGGAAAGGCGAAAGCTTCTCCTCGTCACGGAAATGCATTATAAGCTGTTCCGCATTTTTAACTCCGTATATCTCTATACCGTCGATAACGGAAGCTTCAGGGGCATTGTCATAAGGGACGAATACAGCTTTTACTCCCATTTCACGGGCAAGCATGACCATAGGCAGAACGCCGTTGATGCGTCTGATATCGCCGTTAAGGGATATCTCGCCTATGAATGAACAGCCGTCGAGTTCGCCGTTTATCATGCGCATAGCCTTTAATACGGCCATGAATATAGCCATATCATGCACCGAGCCGCTCTTTTTTGTATCAGCAGGGGCAAGATTGACCATTACCTGTGCCACGGGAAAATTGATATTGCATGAACGCAGGGCAGAGCGTATCCTTTCACGGCTCTCCCTTACGACAGTGTCGGGGAGTCCGACTATATCGAACTGAGGATTTCCTCTGCTTATATCTATCTCAACATCGACCTGAAAAGCATTCAGACCGAAAAGACCAAGACTGGAGACCTTTGCAAACATATATCACAACTCCTATCGTGTTCTTAATGGACTTTCTATTATTCCGCTGACTTTCGGGCTTTTTGGCATATATCTCTTTTCGCAGTAATTTTCCTTAGGAAGATTTACAGGCGATAAAGCAGGCATATCCACATCGTTATTTCCTGTGAAAGCAAGCTGCTGCACTTTTCCTGACGCATCATCCATAGCACTGCTGCCGCTTGTGTTGCGGAATACCGAAGGGTCGGGGGCAGTGTTGTTCAGCTTCTGCTCATATTCTGCAAGAATGAGGCTGAATGCGGGGAAACCCTCCGTATTTCTGAGCTGATCGTAGTCACGCATCAGGCTGAATGAATCATAGCTTTTGAATATTCCGTATCCCGAAGTGATGAGCAGAAGGGCATCTCCGGGATTATCCCTTGTTATCAGCGTTATCGAAAAGAAAAGTATATTCGTCATCAATACTATAACATCGCATATTTTGTACTTTGTGCAGCCGATAAGTGAGAATCCCGCAAGCAGGATGAATTCCGCTATCTGCACAAATGATGCCTTTACCGCATCGGTGCCGCAGATTATCTCCGGGATAATATACGGAACTGTGAACTTCATTCCTATAAGGCTGCAAAATGAGAGCAAAAGGCATGACAGGGAAGTTACCGCAAATATCTCGAATGACCTTTTGTCTATTTCATTTTTGCGTCCGAGGCAGGCAGGATAATGAAGATGATCGGGCTTTTCTGCTATCTCTTCATTAATTCTCATATTATCCCTCCTTTTTTGCATACACATATTCATTATATCACTTTTGACCCGAAAAGTAAATACATCATTCACTAATTTACAAAAAACAGAAAGAGCCTGTCCCGAAAGAGACAGGCTCTGTAAATATATTACTTTACTCTTACGAGTTTTTCTGTATTTCCGCTGTCGCTTGTGATGCTGAGGGTATCGCCCTTTACTTCAAAGTCAGCTGAAACTTTCTCGCCGTTAGCATTCTCACCGATGAATGAAGCGTAGCCTGAAATTTCAAGCTTGCCCTTTTCAGCGGTATAGTCGAAGATATCAACGAACTTAACTTCACTTGTACTTCCGTCGAAAGTGATGTAAACGTTTATATCACCCGAATTTCCGCCTGCGCTGTCGGATAAGCCGCTTACGATGGTATCGTAAAGAACACCGCTCAGCAGTTCATATTCGCCGTTGTAGTTATCGTCAGAACCGTTTCCGCCTGATCTTTTCAGAGTAAGCATATCCTGATCGCTTACAGAGATCTTGAGGTTAGTCTTATCGTAATCGATATACTGCTCATCGAAAGTGAAGCTCTGATCTCCCTGACCTACCTGTATCTTCTTGCCGTCAGCATGAAGGATCTCGGTAGTATCCATGTACATAGAGCCCTTGCCGTCTGCCTTGAATTCGATACCGCCGACCTTTACTCCGCTTTCTGCAAGGTCATTCATTTCCCACTTGCCCACTATTGACTTACCGGAAGAGCAAGAAGGCAGAGTGCATATTATCAGTGCTGAAGCAGCTATTAATGGAACTATCTTTCTCATAGTTTCCTCCTTATTATCATTCATTGATCGCTCCGCCGCATCTGCACACTTATACGCACGAAGCCGTAAAACATAATAATTATAACACGTATGACCTTAATTTGCAAGCTTTTTTCAAAATTCCCTCACCATAATCTGTCTTGCGGAATATAATAAGGCGGAGGTGAGCGAATGTACAAAGAATTTCTTCTCGCTGTGACTGTAAGCATCGACACCTACATAGCGTCAGCGGCATACTGCAACAGCGGCATAAAGATACCTCTGCTATCGGCGGCAGTCATAAACCTCATCTGCGCCGCTGTACTCTGGATATCCCTTTGTTTATCGGGGATAATGGGACATTTCCTTTCCGCTGACATCTGCCGCATTTCGGGAATGCTTGTGATGATCTTCATAGGAATGCTGACCATCCTCAAAAGCTTTGCAAGGTCACTGGCAAAACGTGTGGAGCAGAAAGGGGAATTATCCCTAAAACTTGGAAATACTCCTCTTGCCGTAAAGCTTTATCTTGACGACACCGCCGCCGACATCGACCACTCAAAGATACTTACCGCAGGAGAAGCTGCCGCACTTGCGCTGGCAAGTTCCCTTGATTCGGCAGCTGTGGGGCTGAGCTGTGGATTCAGCGATATATCGCCGTTTACCGCTTCATGGCTCACCTTTCTCTGCGGATGTGCCGCCGTCGGGGCAGGTATAGTCACAGGCAAAAAAATATCCTCCCTTGGCCGTGATCTCTCATGGATAGGGGGGATATTGATAATTCTGTTTGCCGTTATCGGATAGCGCTATATTTCGTATATAACTATCTCAGGCGGATTGAACAGCCTCAGCTTGCCGAGGCCTGCGGATACAAGAAGCTTTCTGCCGCCGAGATCGTATACTCCCTTTGCGTATTTCGGGAAGAATTTTCTCTCGGGGGAAAGTATCGCCTTACCGAAAAGTCTCACTACACCGCCGTGAACGTGACCGCTGAACGTGTAGTCAGCGCCCCATTCTGCGTAAGCCTCTCCGAAAAAGGGGTTATGCGCAAGAAGTATTACCTCTCCCTCGGGGCGATCGCCTACAAGCTGAGTGATATCGGCTTTTCTGAGCACTTTCAGATTCCTGTAGCTGTTATTTTTCTTGTATACATCGTGGCTTTCTTCAAGGCCGTAAACCGTGAAGCTGCTGTCTTTTGCGGTAACTTTCACAGAATCGTTCCGCATCAGCACAACTCCGTATTTTACGGCTATATCGGTAAGTTCGGCTTTCAGCGCATCAGAGAGGTCCTGTTCGTGGTTGCCGAATATCATATAAACGGGAGCGACGGCGGAAAGACCTTTCAGGGTAGCTTCAGCCATTGAAAGGTCGGTCTCGTCCCTTGAAACAAGGTCGCCCGTCAGGAATATGATATCAGGCTTTTCCTCCCTGACCTTTTCGCATATCCTGCAATTCCCGCTGCCGAAGCGGCTTTTGTGGATATCGGATATATGCGCTATCCTTATGCCGCTTCCAATTTTTTCGTGACGTACAGTCAGCAGGATTTTATTTTCGATAAATGCATATACTGCAAATGCAGCTATGAGAAATAAGATGATCTTCACCGATAATTATTCCTCATCTTCTGTTTCATCAGCTTCGATGACTACTTCGTTAGCCTCTTCAAGCTTTGCTTCTTCTTCGGCTTCCTTAGCCTGTTCTTCGGTAAGCTGCTCTACCTTTTC
>CADBAC010000056.1 GCA_902792495.1 Ruminococcus flavefaciens
ACACCGTAAGCAGCGTTTGCTGTAAGCTGTGATGCCAGTGATGCCTTTGATGTAGCTGCGCCTGCCAGTGAAGCCGCAAATGCTGCCACTTTTCTGAAGCCCTTTTTCATTTTAACATTCTTCCTTTCAAATTTTAATATCCCTTAATTATTTGCTTTACTATGGTTTCCTATAAGCTTAAAAGTACTATTTAGCTAATTCATTCCGTTGAGTATATTATAGCATAATTATAACTGTATTAAAATGACCAATTCCATCATTTTGTTGACAAATTATTGCAAAAACGGTATAATTATATCATGAAGCAAATAACTTCCTATAATATATTAAAAGATAACATCCGTAAAGTAATACAATAAAACAGTTGATAAACTACAGGCAAAACCGCAATTGGTGCTTAGTGCGGCGGTGCCTGACGATCAGAGGGGGATTTTTTATGTTTATCTATCAGCTTGGCTGGCACTGGGCTCACGCCGAACCATTTGCCATTGAACGTCCTAACGGACATTTCGGTCACCAGATCATCCTTACACGCTCTAAAGGAAGATTCAAAATGGGCGATAAGGAGTACAGCGTCGGGAAGAATACCGTCTTTATCGTAAGCAGCTGTCTACCTCACTGTATCTACAGCGACGGCGAGGAATACTGCGACGACTGGATAAGATTCAGCCCCGAACAGGAGGATAACGACTTTTTTGATGCCCTTGACCTGAAGATGAATGTCCCCATTCCGCTGAAAGATGACGGAGTTTCAAACCTTATTGCAGGTGCGGTGGATATTTTCAACTCGGAGATTCCGCAGAAAAAAGAGACTCTCCACCACATCCTCTGCGCCATTCTCACACATATCAGCGCAAGTGCTGTTCCTGCAAAAAAGGCAAAGCACAACTACTACGACGAGGAACTCGATAAGATCAGAAAGCAGATATACGATGATCCCGGCCACGACTGGAGTATCCCCGATATTGCGGAAAAGCTGAGTATATCGGTATCTCATTTCCAGAGACTGTATAAAAACAAATTCGGTGTATCCTGCATGAACGATGTTTTCATGAGCCGTATGGACTACGCTAAACAGCTGCTGATGAACACTGATCTTCCTGCCAATGAGATCGCAGAGAAATGCGGATTCAACAACTATGAATACTTCTCACGCTCATTTGCAAAATATGCCTGCGTCTCCCCCGTAAAGTACAGAAGCAAATTCAAGGAATAAAGGCAACACCGCACAAAGCTTGCCTGACGGCTTTGTGCGGTGTTGCCTAAAAAGCGGATGTCCATAAGAACATCCGCTGTAAAACACAAAGGACGGGTGAACCGTCCTTTTTATTATCTGTATTTGCTCGGTACAGAGCCCATAACTTCACGGAATGCTTTGGCGAATTTACTGCCGTTGTCAAATCCGCATTCGCAGGCAATGTCAAGCACTGTCCTGTCTGTTTTTTTCAGAAGGTCTGCCGCAGCATACATCTTCTGTGTACGCACATAAGAATACATGGAGCAGCCGTAAACTCGCTTGAAGCAGGCCTTCAGCTTTGTAGGATTCACCTTTTCCATATCCGCAAGCTGTTGGATAGTGTAATGCTCGTTGAGATTGCTGCAGGCAAAACTGCACACATCCTTTGCAAGTCTGACCTGCGCTTCGGGGCATCTGTGATTTCGGGCAAGTGAACTTTCCTTGTGCAGCGAGGCAAGTTCTATAAGCAGTTCGGCTGTTTTTATTCGCAGCCAGCCCGGCGGTTTCCTGTCTCTGCCGCTGTAGAGTTCGGCAAAAACCTGAGAAGCTTTCTCGTTCCCGTCAGCTATAAAGCATTCATCTGTACAAAGTTCATCTGCAAGCCTGCGTGGTGAGAAGATCGTTCCTTCAAGTAGTTCTGCCAGATTATCGGGACAGCTGCCGTACTCTATGTACAGAGAGGCTCCTTCGTATTGTCCTGTCGGAAAATACGGAACAGTCTCATCAGCCTGTCGGCGGCGGATAATGATCTCTCCTTCCGAAAGAAAGTAGTGATACTTTCCCTCACGGTATTCGCTTCTGCCGCTGCTGCAATAGCCTATCTCAAGCACATCCCTGTGCAGCGGAGGAGTATCATTATCCGAATGCATACAGACTTTTCTGCTTATCAGCCTGATATCGGGAAACAGCTGATATTCAGTCATATTTTCTGAAACTTATGCCAGCTGAGCAGCCAGTGCCTTCAGGTTAGCAAGATCGTCGTCGGAAGGTGCTTCGTTAACGATAAAGCCTTCGCCGTTCACCAGTTCTGCACCTGCGTTCTTGACACGCCCTTCCCAGTCGCGCATCCATTCGCCGTCGCCCCAGCCGTATGAACCGAAGAGGATGACCTTCTTGCCGCTGAGTGATGACTCTGCTTCTGTGAAGAATGGCTCGAATACGTCTTCTTCAAGTACCTCTGCGCCCATTGCAGGACAGCCAAAAGCCAGTGCCTCGTAATCTGCTACATTGCCGCTGAACTCAGAAACCTCGAAAAGCTCTGCGTTTGCGCCCTCAGCTGCTGCCTTAGCCATAGCCTCTGTGTTGCCTGTACCGCTCCAATAAATTACTGCTGTTTTCATTATAATTCCTCCTTGGATGATTCAATAGCCTGATAAAGATCAAGGCCGTTTTTTAATCTATCGCACAGAATCTCTCTGCATCGACCATAAATATTAAAGGTTCGCTGTGCTTCTTCCGCATTGCTGTAAACCTTCCAGCATCCGCACAGCAGGCAGTTTCTTCCCTGATTCTCGATGAAGCCTATGATATCCTCCAGCGGATAACCGAGGAACGCTCCTATCTCATGGGGAAAGTTTCCGCAGGTCATCCTGCCTGCAAGAATATCCAGCTTTTCATCAAGGCTCATATCCGCAGTATAACCGTAGCCTGAAAGAAATCCCTCAGCAGTTTCAAGCCATGCTTCAAGCAGTTTCTCATGATACACATATATCATGGTTCTCTCCCTGCACTTGCAGAGGGATCTTATCTTCAAGCCATACTGCTCTGTTCTTGTTTTAAAGTCATCCAGACATCGGTAGATAGCCTCATCAGAAAGGCTTACAGATACCAGATTCGCACATTTCACTCCCATGAGAGCGGGAGCAGTGTGAGCAGCAAGCTCATTTTCAAATACATTTCTTTCAAGCTCAGACATAGTTTTACCTGCCTTTATAGTTTGCCAGTAGTTGCTTCAGCGCACTGACGCTGGAACTGTGAACGTGTTCCACGGAGATCCCATGCTTCTCGGAACGGGCCTTTACTCCGTTCAGCATTTTGTGAGAGCAGGTAGCGGTGAACACCACCATCAGATCGGGGAAACCCAGTTTGTTTTCAAAATCGGCAGGCATTTGCGTGAACACTTTTGACTTGACGTGGAACGACTTGCAAATGTCCTGATACCTTGCTGCCATGCGGTCATTGCCGCCTACGATCACTATACTCATGGATACCTCCTGACATCGTAGAATGAATGTATGTTAGTTATAACTAACGTTAGACTATTAATATATCGGAGGCTTGCTCCGATGAGGTTAGTATTTTCTAACCAATGTGAATTATATCATTATGTTCCGTTTTTGGCAAGGAACCAAATGGAGCATTGTTTCAGTTTTGTGTGAATGATCATAAATCAATATTGTTTGCACTTACAAACTGTAATATTTCAACTAAATTTTACCGTTCCTTCTTTAGCCAAGTGCAACATCAAGAGCCATCATAAGCGTAAAACCTACACTGAACATCACAACTCCGATATTTGAATGCTCCCCTTCCGACATTTCGGGAATAAGCTCCTCAACTACAACGTATATCATTGCCCCGGCTGCAAAGCTGAGAAGATAGGGCAGCGCAGGCACTACAAATCCTGCCGCCGCTATCGTAAGACCGCCGAATAACGGCTCTACGACTCCCGAAAGAACTCCGTCAGCAAATGAACGAATCCTGCTTTTGCCCTTTGCTCTCAGCGGCATGGAGATTATCGCTCCCTCGGGAAAATTCTGTATAGCTATGCCGACCGAAAGGGCTATTGCTCCGCCTGCTGTTATTTCGGCCGAGCCTGCTTTAAGGCCTGCGAATACAACTCCCACAGCCATTCCCTCGGGTATATTATGCAGCGTTACCGCAAGAACCATCATGGTAGTTTTTGACAGCCTGCTGCTGACACCCTCGGCTTTTTCCGCATTCATGTGAAGATGAGGTATAAAGGTATCCAGCAGAAGCAGAAACAGTATGCCTGCCCAGAATCCCACAAAGGCAGGAATGAAGCTGAGCCTTCCCATGCTTTCCGACTGCTCCATTGCGGGGATGATAAGGCTCCAGATGGAAGCGGCGACCATGACCCCTGCTGCAAATCCCGTCAGCGACCGCTGAACAGTTGTGCTGAGTTCCTTTTTCATGAAGAATACTCCTGCCGCACCTGCGGATGTACCGATGAACGGTATCATCAGCCCCAATGCCGAACTTATATTCATAAAAACTCTCCTTTCTGAATTTATAGTTAGTATCTACTAACTATTTTCATTATATCATACTCATTCACTTATTGCAAGAATATTACTCATGGCTAACGAAAAAAGCCCTTTTGGTCAGCTTTAAATTTGTATAAATTTTTGTGAAATTACTGTTGAATTTTATTTTCCTTTGTGATATAATGGAAAGTATCTTTTTCCTGAACCTGATAATTCCCGGCTAAAAATATCAGGTAATGCTTTATGAAATGTGGTACCATAAAGCATAGATGCCGGCCATTCTGACAGACAACAAAAACACAGCAAAGAAAGAGAGGAAACCATGTCAGCAATAATAGAAATAAAAAATGCAACCAAAGAATTCAAGGTACTGAACCGACGGGAAGGTCTCCTCGGAAGTATCAAAGACCTCGTTTCAAGAGATTACAAAATAGTCCGTGCTGTCGATAACGTCAGCATGAACATTCAGCAGGGCGAGATAGTCGGATATCTCGGTCCTAACGGTGCAGGAAAATCCACTACTATCAAAATGATGACGGGAGTTCTTGAACCGACATCGGGCGAGATACTCGTCAACGGCAACGAACCCTACAGAAACCGCTCACGCAATGCACAGGATATCGGCGTTGTATTCGGTCAGCGTTCACAGCTGTGGTGGGCACTCCCACTTGTGGAATCTTTCAGGATACTAAAGGATATCTACCGTATCAGCGACGAGAAGTACGACAACATCATGAAGCTTTACCGCTCACTGGTGGATATCGAACCGCTTCTGCACAAGCCTGTGCGTCAGATGTCTCTGGGACAGCGTACACTCAGCGATATCCTTGCCGCATTCCTCCACGACCCGAAAATTGTCTTTCTCGATGAACCTACTATCGGTCTGGACGTTTCAATGAAGGCAAAGATACGTACTCTTATACAGGCGCTGAACAAGGAACGCAATACTACGGTAATTCTCACCACTCACGATATGGGCGACGTTGATGCTTTGTGTCAGCGCATAATCATTATCGACAAGGGCAAAATGCTTTACGACAATGATATCGAACACCTCAAAAGCTTCTTCGGTTCATACCGCACATTAAAAATACGCATAAACGGCGACCACGAAAAGCTTGCTGAGGAAATACAGAAAAAGCTGCCCGATTTCTCAGTCTCCTCCGATGAAGAATGGATATCCGTTCTTGTTGACGAGGACAAGGAAAAGGTCATCGACGTTCTCGGAAAGCTTCAGAAAAGCCATGATATCCGTGATATGCAGCTGGAAGAAATATCCTCCGAGGACGTTATCAAGAAGATATACGAGGAGGGAGTTTCATGAACCTGAAAAAATACCTCACTCTTACCCGTGCAGGAATAATCGAATCCCTTCAGTTCAGACTTTCGGCTGTGGTAATGGTCATCGGAAACATTCTCTACCTCATTATAGTATATTTCCTCTGGAAGGCGATCTATGCTTCCTCGGGCACTGATGTGGTCAACGGCATGACTTTTACCGATACGCTTATTTATCTTGTACTGGCTACGGCGCTGTACGGATTTCTGGAGATGTACTTCGTCTGGGAAATAGGACGAAACATACAGTCGGGAAAAATAGTTCTCGACCTGCTGAAGCCTATGGAATACCGGCGCTACCTTTTCTGGTCATATTCGGGAACGTTCGTCACCCACTTCTTTTTCACATTTCTTCCCACTTTTATAATAGTTGCCGTCTTCACTCACGGTGCTATACACATGGGAGTAAATCTGCTGTTCTTCGTTATTTCCGTAGTTCTGGCAGTTTCCATCAATTACAGCATTGACTTCATCGTGGGTACGATATGCCTTTTCACCGAGTCCATATGGGGAATCAACATGATGAAACAGGTCATAGTCCTGCTTCTTTCGGGAGCGACTATCCCTCTTGCATTCTTTCCCGATAAGCTCAGGGAAATAGTTTACTGCCTGCCTTTCCAGTCAATTTACAATGCACCGCTTTCGCTTCTGCTGGATGCTCACCCTCAGCCCGAAACCCTTGCAAAAGTATTCGGTATGCAGATATTCTGGAGCATTATAATGTGGGCGATAAGCAAGCTTTTCTGGAAAGTCTCCATCAGACAGATAACTGTGAACGGAGGCT
>CADBAC010000057.1 GCA_902792495.1 Ruminococcus flavefaciens
GGTTCCCGATACGCCGAGAGGTACGCCTGCTGTGATGGCTACAAGGTCGCCGTCCTCAACAAGCCTGTGTGACTCAGCCGCTTCAACTGCGGCGGCAAACAAGTCGTCGGTATTGGTCTTTTCGTCGATGATGAACGGGATAACTCCCCAGCTCATGTTCATCTGTCTGCATACCACTTCGCTCATAGTACAGCCGATGATAGGACAGCTTGGACGGTACTTCGAGATAAGGCGTGCAGTCTGTCCGCCCAGCGATACAGTTATGATAGCCCTTGCGTTGAGGTCGTGGGCAGTTGTAACGGTAGCGTGTGCGATAGCCTCGGCTACGCTTCCGTTCTGGTCGTTGCTTCTCTGTGCGAAACGAGCCTTGTAGTTGATGTTGTTCTCGGTGGTCTCGGCAATGAGAGCCATTGTCTTTACAGCCTCAACAGGGAATGCACCTGCGGCGGTCTCGCCTGAGAGCATGATAGCGCTTGTGCCGTCGTAGAGAGCGTTTGCAACGTCGGTTATCTCCGCACGGGTAGGACGTGGATTGGTTATCATTGATTCCAGCATCTGTGTAGCTGTGATCACCTGCTTGCCTGCGTTGTAGCCCTTCTTGATGAGTGACTTCTGGATGGCAGGTATCTGCTCGAAAGGTATCTCAACGCCCATATCTCCACGGGCAACCATGATACCGTCAGCGGCTTCAAGTATCTCGTCGATATTCTCTACACCGTCGGTATTCTCTATCTTGGCGATGATACGCACATCGAACCAGCCAAGACTCTGTGTGAACTTTCTCAGGTAGTTGATATCAGCGGCTGTGCGGACGAAGCTGGCAGCGATGAAGTCAAAGCCCATCTTTGAGCCGAATTCAAGGTCGTCCATATCTCTTTCGCTGAGGTAAGGCATTGACAGCTTTACTCCCGGCACGTTGATACCCTTGTTATTGGAAAGAGTGCCGCCGTGAACTACACGGCATACGATCTCATTGGTGGTGACTTTTTCAGCCATAAGCTCGATAACTCCGTCATTAATGAGTATTCTCGTGCCCATGCTGACGTCACGGGGAAGCTTCTTGAAGCTGACGCTTCCTATCTTGTCGGTACAGAGCACATCCTCGGTGGTAAGTGTGTATGTATCGCCGTCGTGTATCTCAACGGGCTTGTCGTCCACGAACTTGCCCAAACGTATCTCAGGGCCCTTTGTATCGAGGAGAGTAGCCACAGGAAGGTCAAGTTCCTTTCTGAGCTTTTCTATCTGGCGGAATCGCTTTTCGTGAGTTTCATAATCTCCGTGTGAGAAGTTGAAACGTGCAACGTTCATGCCTGCCAGCATGAGTTCACGCATAATATTCTCATCATCAGTAGCGGGTCCGATAGTACAAACGATCTTGGTTTTTCTCATTTCAAAGCAACTCCTTTATTATTTGTCGGTGGTATTATTGCATCGTTTCATCAAAGCTTCTTCAGCTTGGCGTAGTTAGCCATTATCTTCTTGGTGCCGACCTTTTCAAATGCAACTTCCAGCATTGAGTCGTTGGCCATCGGTGTAACGGATACTACAGTGCCCTCGCCGAATATGTTATGTGCGACTCTCTCGCCTGCGGTATATGTCACAGCTTCCTTCGGTGCGGCAGGCTTTGTCTTGTTTCTGGCAAGCTGCTGCTGAAGTGTAGCTGAATGTACCTCGGTCATGGACTTGTCTTCCTCCGCAAGCTTGCTTCTCATTGCTGCGGCGTTGTCGTGCTTCTCGATAAGCTCACTGCCTATCTCACGCATAAAACGTGAAGTAACATTTCTCTGTGTCTGGCCGAAGAGCATTCTCTGGCTGGCATTGGTCAGGTAAAGATGCTTCTTCGCTCTGGTGATGGCAACGTATGCAAGACGTCTTTCCTCCTCCATGTCGTCCTCGCTGTCGAATGAGCGTGATGAAGGGAAGATTCCGTCGTCAAGGCCTACCACGAATATATTGTCGTACTCCAGTCCCTTTGCCGAGTGAACTGTCATAAGAGTTACCTTATCATCGGTCTCGGGGTCACGGTCAGCTTCTGTGTAGAGTGCCACTTCCTCAAGGAATCCGCCCAGTGTAGGCTCTTCCGATTCGTTCATGTACTGTACCACAGAGCTGCGGAGCTCCTGTACGTTTTCTATCTTGGTATCGGCATTTTCAAGAGTTTTCAGGTAGTCGAGGTAGCCTGTCTTCTCCATTACCTCGTCAAGGAATTCATCCAGCGGCAGTTCTTCGGACTTCTGTGTGAGATCCTCGAACATCTCGTAAGCGTTTCTCAGGGATGATACCTTCTTTGCAAGAGGAGCGTACTCCTCGCAGGTCTTCAGCACATCGAAAGGTGAAAGCTTCAGGTCACGGCTGATGTCCTCGATGAGGGCAAGTGTTGAATCGCCTATGCCACGCTTCGGCTCGTTGATAATACGCTTGAAGCGGAGCATATCGTTATGGTTGTTGATGAAGGCAAGGTATGAGGTAACGTCCTTTATCTCCTTGCGGTCGAAGAATCGCATACCGCCGTAAACACGGTAAGGGATGCCGCACTTCATGAGCATACGCTCGATGGCGTTGGACTGTGCGTTCATACGGTAAAGGACTGCATTATCGGCATATCTGCCTGTTTCCTTGTGGTACTTCTTAATGGTCTCGGCAACGAAATTAGCCTCGTCTGTCTCGTCCACAGCCTTGTACCAGTACACCTTGTCGCCCTGCTCGCCTGCTGTCCAGAGAGTCTTTGGCTTACGTCCCACGTTGTTGCCGATAACTGAGTTTGCGGCATTGAGGATAGTCTGGGTAGAGCGGTAATTCTGCTCAAGGCGTATCACCTTAGCGCCTGCGAACTGGTCCTCGAAGCCGAGGATGTTCTCGATATTTGCGCCACGGAATTTATAAATGCTCTGGTCGTCATCGCCGACTACGCAGAGGTTCTTGTGTGAATCAGAAAGAAGTGACACCAGTCTGAACTGAACATGGTTGGTATCCTGATACTCGTCCACCATGATGTACTTGTAGCGTGTGCGGTACTTCTCCAGCACCTCGGGGAACTGCTCGAACAGCTCAACTGTAAGTGTGAGTATATCGTCGAAATCAAGGGCATTTGCAGTTCTCATGCTCTCCTGATAGCGGGCATAGATCTTGGAAACCATCTTCTTGCGGTAATCCTGGCCTGCGTCTGCACGAAGCTGCTCGGGAGTTATCATCTGATCTTTTGCACGGCTTATCTCGCCCAGTACAGCCTTTGGTGCAAGCTGCTTCTCGGAAATGTCCAGTTCAGCCATTACAGATTTTATCATTCTCTGACTGTCGTCGGAGTCATAGATAGTGAAGTCGCTGCCGTAGCCGAGAGCGGTTATCTCGCTTCTGAGGATGCGCACACAGGCTGAATGGAAAGTGGAAGCGTTTACCTTCACAGCTTCCTCCTCGCCCAGCATAGCGGCCAGACGCTCTTTCAGCTCGCCTGCGGCCTTGTTGGTGAAAGTGATAGCAAGGATGTTCCAGGGCTTTATCGGATCAACAGCAACGGTATCACGGAGGGTATCTGCGTCGTCGGTCTTTCCTGCGGCATAGTCCTTCAGGAAAGCGATATCCTCTTCGCTGCCGCTGCGTGTTTCATCATAGAAAGCGTTGCCGAACTTTATCATATTTGCGATACGGTTGACGATAACGGTAGTCTTACCGCTTCCCGCACCTGCCAGCACGAGAACAGGGCCGTTCACAGTGAACACTGCTTCCTGCTGCATATCGTTCATGCGGCTGAAATATTTTTTTAAAGCTTCCTGTTTTGCGGAAACGAATGAATTAGATGCCATAGTAAAATCTCCATATAATTATAATAGTTTATCTTATATCACGTCCGTAAACGGGCGGATGAAATAGCTGTCAGAAATATTATACCACATTTTCGGAGCCTTGAAAAGTCCTGTGACGATATTTTTTCAATTTATATATTTCAGGCAGCACTTCACAAAGAATCCCCTGCGTTTTGTAAGGCGCTGCATAAACAGAAAAGCGCTCCCGATGTTATCATCAGAAGCGCCGATATTCTCAGGATCACAGTCCTGCCTTTGAATCTTCTTCGCTTTCAGTTGAAGTCTCAGAAGGATATATTTTTTCAAGTTCCGCTCTTCTCGTCTTTTTCAGTTCATACATCTTGTCATCCGCACGCTGGATGATGTCGAAAAGAGTTGTGTTTCCGTCAGCAGTTTCGACTGCGTTGCCGATACTTGCAGAAAGGCGGTAAGGCTTCTTGATAATGCGGTTCATATTCTCTATCTTGGAATTGAAGCGTCTGATGAGTGCCTCGCCGTCGCCCTCATCCGCACCGGCTGTGAATATGACGAACTCATCGCCGCCGAATCTTGCACAGATGCTGTTGCTCTCGCAGCACTCGCTGATGACCGTGGCAAGGCGCTGAAGTGCGAAATCGCCTTCGTTATGGCCGTAGTTGTCGTTGATGTACTTGAGGCGGTCCATGTCGATGAAGCTGAGCATTATGGACTTTTTCTTCTCTGCGCACTTCCTGAACATCTCGTCGGCTCTCTTGATGAAGCCGTTTCTGTTGAAGATGTTGCAGAGAGGGTCGATGCTGTAAAGACGGTCAAGTTCGTCCATAGCCTTGTTGAGATGGAAAAGCTTGCGGATATTCTCGATGGAGTTGCTGATATTCATTGTAAGAGTGTGGCACAGCAGACTGTTTATGGGAAAATCTCCGTTTGTGATTATATAGTATCCGAGAGTCCTGTCACGGAAATGCAGAGGCAGGAAATAATTGATATTGCCGCCTGTTTCCATAAGTTCCGGGAACATCTTGCTGCTGGGATAATATCCCACGCTTCTTCTCTCGCCCTTGTCCCAGATAAGGGGTGCAGTCATATAGCTTGCGTACTCCTCCTCGGGATCGGACGGAAGATCAAGGGAGTCACGCCAGTCCTCGGTGAGACAGAGACAGAATTTCTCGCAGTCAAGTTCCTCGATAAAGCTTTCGATAACGTCAAAGTGATCGGAGGAAGACTCGGTCTCGGCCAGTCCTGCGGTAAGTCTGTTGAGGAAAGAGATGTTCATGTTGGTGGTCTCGGTCTTGCGGTAGATCCGCTTTCTGAAGTCCTTGATATCCTCGCCCGTGCAATCGGGACAGCCGCAGCTTTCCGCAAATACGGGAGCAGCCACGAGCTTGCAGCTTTCGATGGCCTTGCCGCCTATCGCTTCCGCCAGCTTTCCCACAGCAGTATAGCCTGCCGCATAGAGCGGACGCTTTACCGTGGTCAGTGAAGGAGAGTAATTCCTTGCGTTGTATGTACAGTCAAATCCCGTAACGATAACATCATCGGGGACCTTGTAGCCTATCTTTTCAAGGGCGGAGATAGCCGCAAGCGCCATTGCGTCGTTGGCACAAATGATAGCGTCGGGAGTCTCACCTTTTGAGCGGCTGAAATTCTCGATAGCCATTCTGCCGTCGATGCTTCTGAATTCTCCGAAGTACACACGCTCCTCGTCCACACTGAGACCGTTTTCAGCCATTACCTCAATGAAGGCCCTGTATCTGTCAACGGCTTCGGGGTTGGCGAGAGGACCTGAAATGTAATTGAGCTTCTTTGCGCCGTGTTCACGGATAACGTGGCGGACTATCTCTTTCATAGCCTCATTATTATTAATAGAGATATTGCAGAATTCAGGGATATCGCCGCTGTCAAAAACAACGGTAGGAACGCCCGCGCGCCTTATCTTGTCGGATATCATTTCCTTTACTGCCGAGTCGCTGATGGTGTTATTCATAAGTATAACACCGTCGAACTTTGTAAAATCGGCAAGCTGATATATCCTGTATTCGCCCGTGTCGAACTTTCTGCTTCCGAGGATGCCGCCGAATGCAGCGAAGTACGAAATATTTATATCGTTCTCCCTGGCATATTTATTGATGCCGCATATGATATTATACTGGTATTCTTCATCTATACCTGCAACAATTACTGCAATGTTAAGATATCTGGAATTGTCTTCATTCATAATTTCACCTTCTGTGTCTGCAATATCTGTCAACAGACTCCCTGTCCGTTACATATAATATATTATAGCAATTTTCCGCATAAAATGAAAGTCCGAAAATGAATTTTGTATATATGCACATCCGCCGCCCCTTGTCATTGTGCACATTAACATCGACATATCAAAATTCGCCTTCATTTTATTTACCTAAAGTATATTTTAAAGCATTATATACCAGATATACAATTTCATGTCATAACGTTTGAGCAAATTATACAAATACTGCCTGATATTGCGATAAAATAAAGCAAAATTTGATTGGTCAGGAAAGTTCTTAGCAAGAATCGACTTGTAAAATTCACAGAAATGTAATAAAATATAGACAGAGCTAAGGAAGAGATGGGACGCAGACCAGTCATAGTGGGATGTGCTCTTCCAAGCCACGAAAACATATGAAATTAACTAATGAAGAAATTACGAAAGTGAGGAATGATTCACATGAGAAAGAGTAATCTCAAGAAGACAGTTGCAGGTGCACTTGCAAGCCTTATGTGTGCATTAAGCGTTCCTGCAGTTCCGACTGCTGTTTACAGCACAGCTTA
>CADBAC010000058.1 GCA_902792495.1 Ruminococcus flavefaciens
TGAGGTTCTCGAATTCCTCAGGTGAGAGTGTGCCGTCCTTTTCGCCATTGGCAAGCTTCTTGGCAAACTTTGTCTTGACGTTTCTGCATGGGTGGCCTGTGTATCTTCCTGTTACAACGCTGTCTGTGTCCTTTGCCTTGATAACGAGGTCCTTGAACACAGGATGTATCTGACACTCCTCAGAAGCAAGGAAGCGTGTACCTATCTGAACGCCCTCTGCGCCCAGCATGAATGATGCAGCCATTCCACGTCCGTCAGCGATACCGCCTGCTGCGATAACAGGGATAGAAACAGCGTCCACTACCTGCGGAACGAGACACATTGTTGTATTCTCGCCGATGTGTCCGCCTGATTCCGTACCCTCAGCGATAACAGCGTCAGCGCCGCTCTTTTCCATTCTCTTTGCAAGAGCAACGGAAGGAACTACGGGGATGACCTTTATGCCTGCTTCTTTCCATGCGGCAACGTATGTGCCGGGATTTCCTGCACCTGTTGTTACGAATGCGACTTTTTCGTCGATACAGAGCTGTGCAAGATCAGCAGCGTTAGGGCTCATGAGCATAACGTTCACACCGAAAGGCTTGTCTGTCTTTTCCTTGCACAGACGGATCTGCTCACGGAGATAGTCGATAGGAGCATTGCCGCCTGCGATGATTCCTGCACCGCCTGCATTTGATACGGCAGCAGCAAGAGTATGCTCAGCGACCCATGCCATACCGCCCTGAATGATAGGATATTCTATACCGAGAAGATCTGTTATTCTTGTTTTCATTATTGTACTCCCTTTCTGAAAATTGAGAATGGAGAATTATATTTACTTTCAGGACAATTTCAAATATGTGAGCGTCAGCGAACACATTCATTCTCCATTCTCCATTTTCAATTCTCAATTAATATTCTAAAATGATCCCGCCGTAAGTCAGGCCTGCTCCGAAGCCGATGAGAGCCAGCTTCTGGCCTTTTTTCACCATTCCCTTTTCGATAGCCTCACAGAGTGCGAGAGGGATGGAAGCGGATGATGTATTTCCGTAGTGGTCGAGGGTGATAACGAACTTATCCATAGGCACTCCCAGTTTCTTTGCGGCAGTCTCGATTATACGTACATTTGCCTGATGGGGCACGAACCAGTCTATATCATCCTTGGTTATGCCGATCTTTTCAGCCGCAAGTTCAAATGACTTCGGGAGCGCATTTGTAGCAAATTTATACACTTCCTTGCCGTTCTGGAGCAGCTTGTGCTGCGGCATTTTCGGGAAGGGGTCCTCAAAATCGCTTTCAACAGCCACTTCCGGTGCAACATCAAGAGTTCTTGCACAGAGAAGCTGTGCGCCGCTTCCGTCAGAGCCGAGAACCGATGAATAAAGCTTGCTGCTTCTTTCGACAACAGCAGCAGCAGCGCCGTCACCGAAAAGGATGCATGAACTTCTGTCGGTGAAATCGAGGAAGCGTGACAGAGCTTCGTTAGCCACGACTAACACATATTTCAAACTCTCGTCTGTTTCAAGGAATCTCCTTGCGGTATCCAGTGCATACACAAATCCTGTGCAGGCAGCGTTCAGGTCAAATGCACCTGCATTCACAGCGCCTGTCTCATACTGTATAACGCTTGCCATACTGGGAGTATGGAAATCGGAAGTAGCGGTACAGGAGATGACAAGACCGATGTCCTTCGGGTCGATACCCGCATTCTCAATAGCTGCAAGAGCAGCCTGTTTGCCCATATACCATGTAGGCTCCCAGCCTGCCATAGGGCGCTCGGTTATGCCTGTTCTGGTACGTATCCACTCATCGTTGGTATCGATGAATTTCTTAAAATCGTCGTTCTTGAGCTTCTGCTCGGGAAGGTACTTGCCCATTCCCAGTATATTGATTCCCATTCAAAAACTCCTTAATAAATATATAATGTCATGCTTAAAGGAAGCAAATTCAAAAAATATGGTTGTAAAATCCAAAAAATTATGGTATAGTATAGTTATGGGTACAAAGTCCCACATAATACATTTTAAATCATTTCTGATTTTTTTGCAACGATATTTTAGCACTTTGATGAAGCAAAAACAAAATATCGGCATTTCGCACAATTTTAATTAAGAAATCAGTTAAATTCAGCTAAGTATTTTGTATATAACATACAGAAAGGATGTTTTACATTATGACAATTTCACTATTTTCAGGACAGGGTTCTCAGTACGAGGGAATGGGCAAGGATATCGCAGAAAGTTCTGCACAGCTGCTTAAAGTCTACGAAACAGGCTCAGCTATCCTCGGCCGTGACCTGAAGGAGATATGCTTCAGCGCTCCTCTTGAGGAACTGTCGAGAACAGTGAATTCACAGCCCGCTATCATGGCTACTTCTATCATCTGCCTTGAAGCCGCAAAGGAAAAGGGCTTCACATTTGAAGGCGTTGCAGGTCACTCCCTTGGCGAGTACGCAGCAATGTACGCTTCGGGAATGGTAACTCTCGAAGACGCTTTCCGCCTTATCAAGGCAAGAGCAGAGGCTATGGAAGAAGCTACACAGGGCACTAAGGGCGCTATGGCTGCTATCATGAAGATAGAGCCGGAAAAGGTTGAGGAAGTATGTGCAAACGCTAAGGAGTACGTTACTGCCGTAAACTACAACTCACCCGTTCAGACCGTAGTTGCAGGAACTCCCGAAGGCATCGAAGAAGTAAGCGGCATTTTCAAGGAGATGAAGGCAAGAGTCATCCCCCTCAATGTTGCAGGCGCATTCCATTCAAAGCTTATGCAGAGCGCAGCTGATAAATTCTACGAAACAGCCAAGACTATCACTTTCAACGCTCCTCAGTGCAAGTATTACTCAAACGTTACAGGCGGCGAACTGACAGACTTCTCGGATATGGCTTCACTTCTTGCAAAGCACATCGTATCACCTGTACGCTTTACATCCGAACTTGCAGCAATGAGCGAAGCAGGCGCAGACCGTTTTGTTGAATTCGGTCCCGGACGCACTCTCACAGGACTTGTTAAGAAGACACTTAAAGAAGCGACAGCTCTGAATGTTGAAAATCTCGAAACACTGGAAGCACTCTTTCAGTAATTCAGAAAGTAGTTGTCAGAAAGCAGAATTATGATCATGTAGGGGACGGCGTCCCCGACATCCCGCATATCATGAAAGACACCATAAATTATTATGGATAAATCAAAAGTGGAGCTGATAAATATGAATAAATTTGCACTTACAGGCCATCCGCTGGGACATTCAATGTCTCCGCTGATACATGAAAAGCTGTTCGCTCTCAGCGGACGTGACGCAGAATATGAACTCATCGACATCGAGCCAGAAAAGCTTGCACAGAGCCGTGAGCTTTTCCTCACACTGGGCGGCATGAACGTAACTATCCCCCACAAGCAGACAGTCATCCCTCTCATGGATGAACTTGCAGAAAGCGCTCTCCGCTATAATTCCGTGAACTGCATAAAGAACGACAACGGCAGACTTATCGGCTACAACACCGACTGCGACGGCTTCCTCCGCTCAGCTGAGGGACTCCCTATCGGCGGCAAAGCAGCTATTCTCGGCTGCGGCGGTGTAGGACGCATGATCGCCATAGAAGTTGCTCGTCACGGCGGCGATATCACTCTCGCAGTAATACCGCAGGATTTCAAGAACGCTCAGATACTTATGGCCGAGATACTTGAGAAATGCTCGGACGCTTCGGTAAGGATAGTCAACATCTCTGAGCTTGAAGGCAAGTTCGATATCCTCATAAACGCTACCCCCGTTGGAATGTTCCCGAAGGTGGATGCCTGCGCAGTAAGCGACAAGGTCATCGAGGACTGCGGAAGCGTTTTCGACGTTATCTACAACCCAATCGAGACACTTCTCATGAAGAAGGCAAGAGCAATGGGCAAGACTGCTGTGGGCGGCGCTGCTATGCTGGTATATCAGGCTGTAAAGGCTCATGAGATATGGTACGGCGGCACATTCACAAACGAGGAAATCGCCCCCATCATCAAGGCTGTGGAAGATGCTGTTATCGAGCAGAATTCCCGTAAGTAAGCATATCTTCTGAATACGAAAGGATAGATACCATGACCATATTTTTATGCGGATTCATGGGCTGCGGAAAGACCACAGCAGGCAAGCTTGCTGCCAAAAAACTGGGCAGCGGCTTTACCGATACAGATGATCTTATCGTCCGCACCCTTGGAATGTCCATCCCCGATATTTTCGAGAAAAAGGGAGAGCCTTTCTTCCGTCAGACCGAAGCTGAGATAGTCAAGTCGCTCTGCGGCAAGACCATAGTTGCAGCCTGCGGAGGCGGAGCAATGCTCAATCCCGATACAGCCAAAGCCGCAAAAGAAGCAGGCGCTGAGATAGTTTTTCTCGATGTTCCGTTTGAGACCTGCTATGAGCGTATCAGCGGCGATACCAACCGCCCCATAGTTATGCGCTCCACAAAGGAGGAGCTGAAAGCCCTCTACGACCGGCGCAGAGAGGTCTACCTCAGCCATTCCACTGTAAGAGTTGAATGCGAGGGAAGCCCTGTTGAAAATGCAGAGAAGATAGCTCAGGCTGTCAGAAAGTGAGCGGAAATGCTTATATACAACGCTGAAATTTACACTATGGACAGCAGGGGCATTATCCCCAACGGCTATGTCTCCATAGATAACGGCAAGATAACCGCTGTCGGCGAGGGCGCTCCCGAAAGCATCCCCGAGGGCAGCATAAACGCTGAGGGCGGCACTCTTTACCCCGGCTTCATAGATGCACACACCCACCTCGGCATTATCGAAAACGGCCTTGACTTCGAGGGCGACGACTGCAACGAATCCACAGACCCCTTCACTCCGCAGATGAGGGCTATCGACGGCATAAACCCGTTTGACCGCTGTTTCGAGGAAGCAAGGAAGCGTGGCATTACCGCAGTTGCTTCAAGTCCGGGAAGCGCTAATCCATGCGGCGGCGAGATATGCGCCATAAAGACCGCAGGCAGACGCATCGACGATATGCTCATTTCCGTATGCGGCATAAAATTCGCTCTCGGTGAGAATCCCAAAAACGTGTACAACGACAGAGCCGAGACTCCCATAACACGCATGGCTGTCACCGCTCTCATCCGTGAGGGACTCTACAAGGCAAGGCGCTACGGCCACGATATGGACAGCTACTATCAGGACAGCGAGAATTACGACCCGCCCGAATACGACATCAAGTGCGAGGCTCTCCTCCCCCTTATGGATCGCAAGATAAAGGCATTTTTCCACTGTCACCGTGCTGACGATATCTGCACTGCTATGCGTATAGCCAAGGAATTCAACCTTGACCCGGTCATCATTCACGGCACAGAGGGCTGGAAAATAGCTGATATAATCGCTGAGGAGAAAGTCCCCGTTATATGCGGACCTCTCATCTGCGACCGCTGCAAGCCCGAAATGAAAGGTCTGGAGCTGAAAAACGCCTCCGTCCTCATTGAAAACGGCGTAAAGACAGCAATATGCACCGACCACACCGTTATCCCGATACAGTACCTCCCTCTCTCCGCTCAGGCGGCAGTAAAGGGCGGTCTCAGCTTCGATGACGCTCTCAGGGCAATAACCTGTGAAGCCGCTGAGATACTGGGTATCGATGATGTTACAGGTACGCTCACCGCAGGAAAAGACGCTGATATCCAGCTTTACCGCAAGGGTGGGAATCCCCTTGACCTTATGAGCGAACCCGTGATGGTGCTGATAAACGGCAAGACAGTTGAATGATCCTTCCTCACTTTATGAAAGGAGTATCACTATGAGAAAATGTATATCCGCCTTTTTGGCTTCCGCAATGCTTTTCACGCTTTGCTGCCCTTCTGCGGCAGTTGCGGCAGGTACAGACACAGGATACGAACTGATATTCACCATAGACAACGGCTCTGTTACTGTTACGGGAGTTTCGGGAAGCGGAAGCACCCTCGAAGTCCCCTCGACCTTAGCAGGCCTCAGTGTCACTTCCATAGCTGATAACTTCTTTGCAGGCAGCACCGAGCTGAAAACTGTCATACTTCCCGATACTCTCCGCAGCATAGGTAGCAGAGCATTCAGCGCCTGTCAGAAGCTGAACAGCGTTTACATAGGCTCAGGCACTTCATACATCGGCGACTACGCTTTCACAGCCTGTCCTTCACTGAGCAGCATAAGTGTCAGCAAAGATAATAAGGTATACCGCTCAGAGAACAACTCGCTCTGCAAAGACGATGCGCTCATCCTCTACGCAGGCGGAAATGACGCAAATATAAGCTCATCCACCCGTGTGATAGGCAAACGTGCATTCTTCGGAAAAACAGAGCTGACCTCGGTGAATATCCCCGACAGCGTTGAAGTTATCGGAGATTACGCATTCTCGGGATGCCTTGCACTGAAAAATATATCTCTCCCCGACTCGGTAACATCCATAGGCAATTACTGCTTTTTCAGCTGTTCGGGACTTGAGGAGATAAAGCTTAGCAATTCCATAAAGGCCATACCCGAAAACTGCTTCAGTGGATGTTCAGCCCTTTACGAAATAAAGATACCTGATTCCGTCAGCTACATAGGCGCAAACGCATTCTACAGCTG
>CADBAC010000059.1 GCA_902792495.1 Ruminococcus flavefaciens
CGGTGAGTCCCTCCTTCATCAGCATGAACTGTGCCCAGCCGTCACGAGTGTAAATGCCATTGCCTGGAGTTCCCACGTTAGCGCCACCAGCTGTTTCGCGTGCGTGCATATCCTGTGAGGTGGGCAATCCCAACGAAGGTGTATCTGATGTATGAGCATGATAATTGGCGGAAATATCAAGATAAACTCCATTAACCCAAATGACGCTCTCTGCGCTGTCAATGGTAAGACTTCTGTTACTGTAAAGGATGGAAAAATAGATATAGTTTCTGAGGGAGACGGTCTTAAATCTTCTAAGGGAAACGTCAATATCGAGGGTGGAGAAATAATCGTTAAGAGTTCCAAGGATGCCATTCAGGCCGAGACCACCTTAAAAATCTCTGGCGGCAACGTTTCAGCGTTCGGTGATAGAGGTCTTACCTCAACCGGCGAGATAGAAATTTTGGGTGGTGTTATTGTGGCGACTGCATCCGATAATCAATGTGAGAATCTTTCTTCCGTATCACAGCCAACGATGATGCTCGACTTTACGAAGGAATGGTCCAAAAACAATCCTATTACAGTAACCAACGCTTCCAACTCTGTTATTTTTGAAAAGAACCCACTCAGGAAGTACAGATACGCTCTCGTGTCGGCTTTCGACTTCAGCGGTTCGGATTACAAGATTTTTGCCGGCGGTATCAAGATGAAGCATTCCTCCGGCAGCTTGTTCAAAGCTGGAACCCCCGCCGTCTACAAGGACGTCAACAACGATATGGAAAATCCAGAGGAGCTATACGCCTCGCTCTTTGACCAGTCCATAGTACACACGATCGATATTAGAATGTCCGACTCAAAATGGAAGTCTTTCCTCTCTTCAGCAAAGGCCGAGGAATGGAGTCACTGCGACCTTACGATAGACGGTGAAAAGTTTGAGAACGTTGGTATCAGAGCAAAAGGTAACAGTTCCCTTCTTATCTGCTGAAACATAACCTGCAAGCTGGAGAGTTGTCATTTTATAGCCTACGTTGTATTTTGCGGCTTCCTTTGAAAGAACCTGTACGCAGTCAGCAGGAGCATCCGAATCAGAGAGGTTGTTATCTGAGCTGTGCTTCCAGTCAGAACCTGCGTTTGAAGCATTTGTCTCCCAGTTGTAAGCAGTCATACGGTTACCGCCCTGACGTACAGCTGTGGTCTTGACGCTCTTGAGATCAGTGGTGTACTGGTTCACACCATAGATAAGAGGGCTTATCTCCTTGCGCTCGCCCTTGAGGTCTACCTTGATATTCATATCAAAGCCTCCTGCTGCATTGGCCTTTTCATAGCGGAAGCCGCTGAACGGAGCTGTGAGTGCGCAGCCTGTAACTGCCAGAGCTGCGAGAAATGCTGTTGATCTCTTCATAAAAAATTCCTCCTTGTAATATCCCATGAAAGACATTCGTCTTACATTTCGTTTTCTTCCCACCATCTTACAGGCGGGACTATCGTATCATCGCTGCCGTCACTGTATCGGAAAGCACCGTGAGCCCATGTCTCGGTATTTGGTTCGATGTACTTGATATAGTTGGTTATTGCCTTCGCCAGCACCAGCATGAAGGTTATCATCTGGTGATGGGTGTAACCGTAGAGGATCACTGAATCATCGCCTAAAACAGCGCCTATCCTCCATACCAGACCGAAGCGGTCAAGGCGGTCGATGATAAAATGGACTTTATCAATGGGAATGTCAAGCTTCTCGGAAATAGTCTCGGCTGAGAACATCTTGTTCCTTGCACTTGCGCCGAGGTACACTATTATATTGATAGCGTCCGCATCGGCAAGAGTATTGAAAAGCCTGACCATGTTTGTTGTATCACCGAAGTAGGGATCGACACCCTTTTCAGGAATTTCCAGAAAGAAGAAGTAGCGCAGGTCCTTGTTGAGTCGTGCGATAGCGACTGCGTCATCGGCTTTAATGCCCGAAAAAGTCTCATGCTCGTAATCTTCACTGAGTCTTCCTGTTTTATCGGTGTTGGGGTTGTAGGCATACATGGCTGAATACATCAGCTTCATGAACAGTTCCGCACGTTTCTCGGGAGGAGTGATCCTCATCTCGTCGCTGACCAGCTTTTCGATATCTCTTTCGCTGTTTTCGATCTTGATACCGAACAAAGCGTCCAGGGAGATATTGAGTTCCCGTGCTATCTTTGGAAGGAGTTCACCGTCGGGATAGCTTGAATTCTCCCACTTGGATACTGCCTGCGGAGACACATTCAGTCTGGCAGCCAGCTGTTCCTGAGTCATTCCCAGTTCTTTTCTGCGCCTGACCAGATTCTTTCTGAACACGTTCTTTTTGTCCATTGCCCGTCCCCCTTTCCTGTTTACAAGTTCATTATATCACAACAACAGGTAGAGTTCAAGCTAAACATATTATAATAAAATCAACTATTGGTTGATAAGTTGTATGTTCTAACTTTATACTTTTGAAGCATTTCAAGATTTCTCCCGAATTTTTCTTGATTTCAGTCTGATTCTATTCAGAGTGGAAAAACAGGCCGTATTATGAGTTCATATATACCGATAGTGGTTTATATATATTCCTTGACATTACACATAGTTAAAGCTATAATAGTATTATTGCTTTTACTTATTATTTAATATGGAGGACATCATGAAGTATCTTTTTCTCTTAGTTCTTGCCTCAGTAATTTTTTCTTCTGCGGTCACTATCAGACATAAAGACAAAGACCGCCTTCCCTATCCTTATCTTGCGGGATTCGCTGTTGCCATACTGACTGCGCTGGCAGATATTGCAGGTGCAATGAGGTCCACACCTTTCAGAGGTGCATTCCTGCTTATGGGAATTGCTTCTGCGGCGGAATTTCTGCTGATGAGGAAAAAAGCGGATAATCCCAAGGTCGTCAGGCGTATCTCGAAAGCCGCTCTTATCGCAATGATACTGGAACTTACGCTTTTTCAGCTGCCGTCACTTCCTACTGTATTCCTCAGCAAGTATAAGACAGTCTCGCTTCCGCTGGCTGCCGCCGAGATAACAGGTGACGGATACAGTGGACTTAACGAATACGGCTTCGTGAAAATCAACGGCGATACTACTGTTAATTTTGACTATAAAGATATAAACATCCCTGTGGGCTCCATCCACGCAGATATCGAATTCGATGGCAACATCAAAACGATGGACAACTGGATAGATATGCGTGACGAGACCGTAAGAAATATGCGTGACAATGCCGCCTGGCACAAGATCGTCAGAGGTGTCGGCAGCAGCAGCTATGTCCCATGCAGCTTTTCGGGAAAAGTCTCCGAGCTGCTGATAGAATTCCGCTGCAACGGTCCTGACGGCAGCGCTGTGGTAAGAGGTATAACTCTCAACAGCCCTATCCCGTTCAAAGTCAGCCTTATAAGATATTTCATCATTACAGGTCTCGCCACACTGACCATACTCATCGCAGGTTCAGCGGCTATGAAAAGATCGGTCAGCGACAGGAAAAGTTCATTCAGGCTGTGGATAACCGAAGTAACTTTAGTCGCCATGACGCTTGCAATTCTTATAGCAATGGTAAAAGCTCCCGACGGAGGTATCAAGGGCTTCTTTATGTCCGACGGCGGCGACCAGATGACCATGCAGCTTGTGGATGCATTTGAAAACGGCCGGCTCTATATCGATTCGGAAGTGCCGAAGGAACTGCTTGAACTGGAAAATCCCTACTTCTCCGACGGCAGAGAGGGTATCATCTACGAATGGGACCATCTGCTGTACAAAGGAAAATACTACTCCTACTACGGGATCGCTCCCGTAATACTGCTGTTTATGCCGTTCCACATGATAACGGGTTCTTACATGACACAGAATGCGGCAGTGCTGATATTCACTCTCATCGGACTCATTTTCCTGAGCATGACCTACCACACAGTCATCAGGCGATTTTTCAGCCACATCCCGTTCGGATGTGCAATTGCAGGTCATCTCATTATGATGATATCATGCGGTATATGGTTCAACGTATGTCAGCCGCAGTTCTACCAGTCGGCTATATCATCAGGCTTCGCAGCCATAACCGCAGGTGCATATTTCATTATTTCATCGGGTATCTTCGGCGGCGGAAAGCTTTCTCTCCCACGAACTGCCCTGTCGTCACTTTTCTTCGGAATTGCCGCAATGAGCCGTCCGACGCTTGCTGTGTATGCCATAAGCGCTTACATAATCTATGCCATGAACATAAAAAATGCTGACTTCATATCCGCTGAAAAAACCGATAAAAAGCGCAGGATAAAGTACGCTCTCTGCGGAGGACTCCCCCTTGCCGCCCTCGGCATATGTCAGATGGCTTACAACTACGCTCGTTTCGGTTCTCCTCTTGATTTCGGCATCCAGTATTCGCTGACCATCAACGATTTCACTCATTCGGAATTTCACCTGAATTTCATGCTTCTCGGACTTTTCTACTACCTCATCGTTCCGCCTATGTTCAGAAGCTATTACCCGTTTATCACCAATGATTTCAGTCAGTTCGGCATAAACGGCTACTACTACCGCTGTCCCGAAACTGCGGCAGGTCTGCTTTTCATGGCGATACCGACTGTAGGTTATTTCCTTACAGGCAAGGCACTCAGAAAGCTTCCCGACCGCAAAACAAGACTTACCGTACTTGCAGCAGCAGGAATACCATTCGTACTGATGCCATTCATCATCATCTGTTCCATATGGGAAAGCGGCTATGCTGTAAGATATATGGCAGACTTCTCATGGGAGATACTCATGGGCGCACTGTTCGTGCTGTTCTTCCTCTACGGAAAATGTCATGACAACACCATCAAAAGGCTGTTCAGATGGTTCATGGGCGCTTCCGTAATTGCCGCTGTAGTCATTGATGTTCCGATCATTTTCGGAGTAATGTTCCCACGGGACGAATTCCCTGCAATAAGCGAAAAATTCAGCAACATCGTCGCTTTCTGGCAGTGATCGTGATTGCAAAGCCCTAAAACATATAATTGCCCCACTACAATGCATTGTAGCGGGGCGATTTTATTATCGGGATATAATTGAACTGCAAGGCTCGTTTATCCTATATTTATTTCTCTGCTTTCTTTGTCGATGAACTCTCTGCATTCTGAACCGGAAAGGTCTCTTGTTGTTGCATCATCGAGTCTCCATTCTGTGCCATTCTTGTAGAAGTATCTGTACAGACCGTAGACCCTGCCGTCTATATTAGAAGCTATTCTGTAATCCTCGAATGAAGTATCGGTGATATTCATGAAATAGTCATGTCCCCAGTCCAGATTATACAATTCCGATGAACGGAAAGTATCATGTGAATCCATCATATCTACAGTAAGATTAGCGTCAACGGCTCTGTAAATTTTTCCGTTGTACTCAGTGTATGCATAAACTGACTCTGTTTTGAAGTAATCATACTCAACTACCTGATCGGGCACGATAGTCTGACCGAATTTCAGATCAAGGTCAAAGCATCTTCCGCCGTTCCATCTGTCTGCATAGTCTCTGACAAATTCTCTCATGTCATTGAGCGAATTAAAGTGCGGATCAACATAGTGAACATATATCAGCGGAATATCGTAAGCGCTGTCACGGTATTCAAATCCATCAACATAATTCTGATGATTGATATGGGCTGTTACTGTAAATGTATCACTGAAATCAAGATAATCCGAAACAGGGACCTGTTCGATCTCGGCATATCTTATATATTCTTCATCGTGATAACCGATAACACTGCGGCATTCCTCTTCTGAAAGCGCATTTACCGAAGAAGCCTGAGGTGTTTCATTTGCGGCAGGCGGCTGCGTATTTGCAGGTGATGTCTGAACCGCATTATCTGCTGCGACGGCGGCTGATGTTGTTGCTTCGGTCGTAACATCTGTTGCTGTGCCTGTCACTGATGCTGTAACATCTGTCGAGACAATAACTGAATCGGAATTGTCAGTGTCACTCTTGTTTGCAGTTGTGACCACTGAAGATGCGGCTATATTCGGAGCATCATTAGTCATATCTCCGCCTCTGTTGCGGCCGAGAAGATTATGTGTAAGAGCCACAAGTCCTGCTGTGAGAACGAGCGCTGCTGCTGTAGCGGCAAATCTTATCCATACGGGACGCTTTCTGTATTCCTCTACGCCCTCTTCTGCATCATAGCCCTCGGAGTATTCTCTGTTTATATTTTCTGCTTTCTTTATATTATACTTTCTTTCGCTCATGTTAAGGATCCTTTCGAGCTGCTTGTCGTCAAGCTGCGGTGTATTTCTTGTTATCTTTTCCATATCGCTGCCCTCTGCATTTTCGAGACAGTCAAACAAATTTTTGTATTTCATTGCTGACCTCCTTACTTGGTAATACCGACTTCGGCAAGTGATACTTTAAGCTTTCCCATTGCCCTTGTGCAGCGTGAACGCACGGAAGAAGCTGTCATGGAAACTATTCTTGCTATCTCGGATGACGTTTTGTTGTAATAGAATTTCTGTATGAGTATAGTGGAATCGGGCTCGCCGAGCTCCTCTATCTTGTCGAGAAGTATCCGCCTCAATTCGCCCTTGTCTGATATGTGTTCAACGTT
>CADBAC010000060.1 GCA_902792495.1 Ruminococcus flavefaciens
CTTCCTTGTACAGCTTCTGCCTTTCGCTGATGAAAAGGTCATCGACATCCTCGAAAAGAACGTAGCCGCTATGCCTCCCGTTTCCGCTATGCTGGACGAAGGCAAAACTCCCGAGGAGATAGCAAATATGCTTCTTGCAGGCCTTGACCCCAATGTTCTCGACACCGCCGAACCTGTTTACAGTTGCGATTGCAGCCGTGAGAGGACAGAAAGATTGCTTATCAGCATAGGCGAAAAGGATTTGAGAGAAATGGCCGCCGAGGGCAAGGATACCACGGTCTGCTGTCATTTCTGCGGCAAAGAGTACGTTTTCACTCCGCAGGAACTGCTTGCACTTATCAAATAATAACTCAAAAGGGCACTTTACAAGTGTCCTTTTTTGCGGCCGGAAATAAAAAGTGACCGACTGTCAATACAGCACTATGCACTAATAAAAGAACCGTATTTGTGCTTTATTTACAACGGCAAAACCCTTGACATCTGCTTAAAAAAAAGGTATAATAAAGGTGTTGTATTTATTTGCATAATATTACTATGGCAGTATATGCAGCTTTGTTTTACATCATTTTTCGGGCGGTAAGAGATATATTTTAGCCGCTCGCAGATATAAATATGAATGAAACAAATCTTCAGCTTCGGAGCAGTATAGGGGTATACTGTTATGCCGTTCTTCAGGGCGCTCTCCGTTTCGCTGGAACTGTCGGGCATTTTCGCCCTTCAATGTTTTGCGTGTCCTGTTTTGCAGGACTCTTTATCAATATATTTAAATGAATAAAATAATGCGGCATTTACCGCCTTTGAGGATCTGCGCCCCTTTGCGCTGTCCCTGTAAGTAATAGGTTTATAGTACAAGCTATTTATCAATTATATGAAAAGGAGGTAATGCACTGTATGACTCTTGGATTAGTTATCGGTTTAGCTGTCGGTCTGATCGCAGCCCTGCTTGTCTATATCCTCATGAAAAATAAGACAGAGGAACGCTTTCAGCAGGGTATATCCGAAGGTATCGCTCAGCGTAAACGTGAGGCCGAAAACCTTACAGGTTCTGCTGAACAGCAGGCTAAGCGCATCCTCGCAGATGCCGAAAAAGACGCCGATAATAAGAAGAAAAGTGCCCTCGTCGAAGCTAAGGATGAGATCCATAAGCTGAGAAGTGAGGCTGATAAGGAAATCAAAGATCGCAGAGCAGAACTGTCACGTCAGGAAAGACGTATGCAGCAGAAGGAAGAAAACCTTGACAAGAAGACCGATAACCTTGAGAAAAAAGAGGAAACTCTTAACCAGAAGATAAAAACTGCTGACGAAAAACTCAAGGAAGCCGAATCCATCAAGAAAAGCCAGATGGATATTCTCGAAAGGATTTCTGAATTCACTAAAGAACAGGCAAAAGAATACATAATCTCTAAGCTTGAGGAAGACCTCGTCCACGAAAAAGCTGTCAAAGTCCAGTACTATGAGCAGATGATCAAGGACGAATGTCAGGAAAAGGCAAGAAGCTATATCTCACTCGCTATCGCTAAGGTAGCAGCAGATCAGGTTTCAGAAGCTGCCGTTTCCGTTGTTCCTCTCCCTAACGACGAAATGAAGGGAAGGATCATCGGCCGTGAGGGCCGTAATATCCGTACCCTCGAAACTCTTACAGGCGTCGATCTTATCATCGACGACACTCCCGAGGCTATCACTCTCTCATGCTTTGACCAGATCAGACGTGAGGTCGCAAGGATCGCCCTGGAAAAACTTATCGCTGACGGCCGTATCCATCCGACACGTATAGAAGAAATGGTGGATAAGGCAAGACGTGAAGTTGAATACCGCATCAAGCAGGAAGGCGAACGTGCCGTTATCGAGACCAATGTTCACGGCCTCAACCACGAGCTTATCAAACTCATCGGCCGCCTTAAATTCCGTACAAGCTACAGACAGAATGTCCTCGATCACTCTATCGAAGTGGCTAAGCTCTGCGGAGTTCTCGCTTCCGAGCTGGGTGTTGATGCAAACGTCGCAAGACGTGCAGGTCTCCTCCACGATATCGGTAAGGCTCTTACTTCCGAGATCGAAGGCTCACACGTTCAGATCGGCGTTGACGTATGTAAAAAGTATCACGAAAGTGATGTTGTCATTCATGCTGTTGAGGCTCACCACAACGACGTTGAGCCAAGAACGGTCATAGCCTGCATCGTTCAGGCTGCCGACGCTATCTCCGCTGCAAGACCTGCCGCAAGAAGCGAAAACTACGAAAGCTACATCAAGCGCCTTCAGAAGCTTGAGGAGATCTGCAACTCCTACGACGGCGTTGAAAAGTGCTTTGCTGTACAGGCAGGACGTGAAGTCAGGATCATGGTCGTTCCCGAAGTTATCAATGATGAGAAGATGGTCCTTGTCGCAAGACAGATCGCTCAGCAGATCGAATCTGAAATGGATTATCCGGGTCAGATCAAGGTCAACCTCATCAGGGAAAGCAGAGTTACTGACTACGCTAAATAATGCGGTTCACTGCGGACGGTTATACTGTCCGCAGTTTTTTGTTTTTTTTCTTTTTATTTTAGGAGGTATATTCCATGAACATCAGACGCTTTATCCAAAAGCTGATCCCCTGCACTCTCTCAACCGCCATCCTCTTATCAGCTGCCCCGATTCCGGGAACTGCTGATTATGATGACCAGATCGTCAGAAAAGGTGATATCAACAACGACGGAGACGTAAACACCGTCGACCTCTCTATTTTCGGTCTCTACCTCTCAGGAAAAGCAAACATATCAAGACAGGGCTTCCTGAACGCTGATATGGACGAGGACGGACAGGTTGATTCACTCGATCTGGTACTGTTGAGGAAATCCATCATTAATCCGATACAGCAATATTCTTCCCCACCGCCTGATGTAACATCCGCTGCGTATTACGCAACGACTACAACAGTAACAACAAGCTGCGCCGGCGCTACAGCTGTAACTTCATCCGCTTTCGACATCGAACAATTCAAACTAAACCATTACGCTACTATTTCATCCGTAAGGTACAGGCCTTCAAATCAGACATACGGTCCTTCCCTCACCAAAAGCGATTTCATCGTACCGCCGCTAAAAGATATGGACGGTTCACTTCCTTCTCAGGGCGAAGGCAGAGTCTGTGTATTCTATGTTGACTTCCCTGACTGCCCTTATCAGTGGACTCCGCTCATGGACAAAATAGATTCTGTGTCTTTCGGCGAAGAGAATACTGACGACCCGAACTATCCCAACGAAAGTATCAGCGCTTTCTATCAGCGTGCTTCAAAGCATACCCTTTATCTTTCGGGTCAGACCTTCCGTTATACCGCGAGCCACGACAAGGAATACTACGAAAACGACTACCACAAACAGCTTTTCGTCAGCGAGGTCCTTGAGGCATTTGATGATGTGATCGACTTCAACGATTTCGACGGCAACAAAGATGGTGTCATCGATGCTGTCATCTTCTCCGTCCCCGAAGCCGCAGGCGAAGAATGGTGGCCGTGCGCAAGCAGCTACATAAAAGACTACGGCAGTCTCCTTGACGGACTGTGGCTCAGTCAGGTGATCATCGGCAACGCTGAGATAAAAAACAATACCGACTGCGAGAACTTCACCACAAGCTACATCCACGAACTCGGACACTGTATCGGTCTGCCCGACTACTACCTCTACAACAACCGTGACTCCGAAGGACTTCACGGCTCCGCAGGTTTTGACGCAATGGACGAGCTTTACTCCGATTTCTCGTGTGCATCCAAGCTTATGGCAGGCTGGTACACAGGCGAACAGATACAGGTTTACGACGGCTCTGATGAACAGACCTTCACCCTTACCAATGCTCAGACAGATGAAGGCAACTGCGTTATCATCCCCTGCGGTGAGCTTGACAGGAATTACCGCTCGGAATTTCTGATACTTGAGTATATGACTCTTGAAAACAACAACAGCAAGATACCCGAACATTACTGGTGGCGCAATTCCGGCTCGGGTGTGAGGATATTCCACGTTGAAGCTACCGAGGAGTACACTCCCTCAGGCACCAACTTCCTCTACCGCAGCGGCAACGACCCGGCTACCAACTATGACCTCGGCAAACGCTTTATACGTGTGGTCAACGATTCAAACTTCGATAACCTTTTACGCTCAGGAAATACTGTCAGCTACGGCACATACGGCTACGGATTCTACGACGATTTCGGAATGGAAGCCATTGACCCCGGCGTAGAAATAACTATCGGCGGCCTCGTTGATGATACCTATACAATAACCATTAGCAAGAAAGGCTGATCAAATGGCACGAACTATATTCAATACCACTGAAAAATCCAACTTCATCCTTAACATGACAGAAGAACAGTACGCTAAACTGGCTTCATACGGAATTATCGGAGCCTGCTTTCTCGTTCCGCTGTTCACTGTTATCCCCGAAAGCATGATAACCTCAACCTATACTCTTTCCGCAGGCGGTCTTGCGGTAACAGGTGTTTACTGCATGATAATGGCTCTCATCGCCCTTATCAAGAAATACGTCAAGGGAAGCGTGGTACTTCCTGTGTGCGGTTTCGGAGCAATACTCCTCTGGAGCGTTATCTCCCTCATCAATTCCTACGACCCTATGGTATCCCTTTACGGCTACCCTCAGCGTGGTGAAGGTGTACTGGCAATACTTTTCTATTGCTCCATATTCATCACCACCGCCGCAGTAAAGCGTGAAACTGTCGTAAGCGCTCTTGTCAAGGGACTCATCGGTACAGGCATACTCAACTCGGCATGGGCACTGATACAGATATTCGCAGGCAAACTCACACATTACCGCAAAATTTCACTCGACATAACAGTAAACGCAGCTTCAGGTCTGGCACATTCCCCGATATTCCTTGCAATGCTGCTCACTCTGGCACTGACTGCCGCACTCATAACTGCCGCAGTAACCGAAAACAAGAAGTACCGCATCATCTGCACAGCTTCTGCTCTCCTGTTCGGTTTCGTGATGATATTCACCTATTCATTCGCAGGTGTGGCAGGTATGGTATTCTCTGTAATTGCCGCAGTTATCACTTCCATAGCCGTAAAGTCGCCAAAGAAAAATCTTCTTTCCGTCCTCGCAGCTGCTGTTGGTGCTGCTCTGGCTATTGTTGTCATCAGCGCAGGCGTACTCAGCGAAGTTCCCACATCCTACAAACTTCACGATGGACGTATCGCATGGTGGGCTGACAGCTACATGAGAATAGGTTCAACAGGCGAATTCAATAAAGACGTTGTAAATATAGACGATAACATGAGCGTTTATCTCTATCTCAACGACAAGACCAGAAATATCATTTCAGGGTCGCCTCTCACAGGTACAGGCCCCGACCAGCTGGCATATCCGCAGATATATACTTACGGCGGTCTGGAGGCAGATGCTGACCTTCAGGATATCATCGTCCAGAACAGCGGTATCTTCGACCGCTGCTACAATGAATACCTCTACACAGCCGCTACCCGTGGCATCCCTTCACTTATCGCCCTTGCAGTTGTTGTGCTTTCAGCCGTAGTCTTAGCGTTCAAAAAGCTGAAAAAGAACAAGGATTACAGCAATTCAGTTGTATTCTTCCTGACGATCGGAGGAGCGCTCCTTTTCTTCATCGGCTGTACAAATCTGCCGTTCTCACCTGTTTACTGGTCAGTGGCAGGCCTTGGATGTGCCGCTTTCAGCAGTGCCGAGAAATCTGAACCTGCTAAAGCAGAAAAGAAGAAAAAGAAATAATTTTAAAAATATCTCTGCACCTTTCGGGCTGTCATCCGACAGTGCAGATAAAGGGCGGCAGACAGCTGCCCTTTTCTTTCGGCTTTGATACGTTTATTTATCCTTTTGCGCATAAGAAATACAAGCTAATATTTTAAACACCGAACGGGCTTGACAGTACAAATCGTAAGTGCAAACTAACAAAAATCCCTTGATTTTTACTGCAATTATGTTATAATAATGTTACCGAGGGTTAACAAAGGCCCTTAATAACAACGGAGGTGCATAGATATGGCATATATTATTTCAGATGATTGCATCAGCTGTGGTGCATGCGCAGGCGAGTGTCCTGTTAGCGCAATTTCAGAAGGCGATGGAAAGTACCAGATCGACGCAGATGCTTGCGTAGAGTGCGGTGCTTGTGCAGGTGTATGTCCTGTAGGCGCTCCAAACGCTGAGTAATTTTAATTACATAAGAATGTATGGACGGTCTGTGACCGTCCTTTTTCTTTTATATCACGCATATCCGATCTGATATTTTGCAGGGGCCGCCTTTGGCGATCCTTTTAAAATTCAGAAATGTTTTATTCTTACAATGAGGGCGCACACTGTGCGCCCCTACAAATTTGCCGTTATACGTGAATGATTTTGTAGGGGACGGCGTCCTCGACGTCCCGAAATTTTTTCGACAGATCGGAGGACGGTAAATGGCGGGCGCTCGGAAAGCGCCCCTACAATACGGCTATTCTGCGTGAACGAATTTTGTAGGGGAGCCCGCCCTCGGGCTCCCGAAACAGATTTTTCGACA
>CADBAC010000061.1 GCA_902792495.1 Ruminococcus flavefaciens
CCTTTCCTCAGAAAGGTTTCCACCGATAAATGCGTATAAAGCTTCTATATGAGTACCGAGGTTAAGGACATCCCCTTGATTTTTATATAAGCTTTATGGTAAGAATTTTTCTTCCACTTCAAGTTCGCCTTTTGCTATTTTATCTCTTAATTCAGAAAGAGGAACGGGTTTACTGAAAAGATATCCCTGAACCTTATCGCAGCCGATCTCCTTGAGAAATTCAAACTGTTCAGCGTTTTCAACTCCTTCCGAAAGTGAAGTCATATTCAGCTGTTTTGTAAGGTTCACGATATTCCTCAGGATCGGCTTTGTTTTTTCGTTGTCTGCAAAGCCGTTCAGGAACTTCATATCTATCTTCAGCACATCGAAAGTGTAGTCCTTCAGCACATTAAGCGATGAGTAGCCGCTTCCGAAATCATCCAGCCATACGCTGTAACCTGTATTTCTGAGATGAGCAATTTCATCGGGAAGAAAGTCAAGCTGATCGATAAGAGCACTTTCTGTTATTTCCACATCAATGAAGTGCTTTGGAACTCCGTATTTCTCCAGCATTCTGTTAAGATACTCAGCAATATGGCAAAGTTCAAAGTCGAGACGGGAGAAATTGATGGAAACGGGAGCGAAAACCTGTTTATTTTCCTTAGCGGAAACATAATCCAAGCATACCTGCTCTATCATGTACTTATCCAGCTTGTGTATCTGTCTGTACTCCTCAAGAGTCGAGATGAACTGAGCAGGGGAGAGCATTCCGTAGTTCGGGTCATGCCAGCGAGCCAGAGCCTCCAGACCGCATATTTTTCCTGTTGCAGTGGAAAGTACCGGCTGATAGAATACGCATATGTACTTGTTTTCGATAGCCACATCGATATTGTTCACGATGTATTGTTTCTGCTGGAAAAGATCTTCCAGCGACTTGTCATAAATGCGGAAATTCTTGTCGTAGTGCTTCTTGATGCTGTTGCAGGCGAAACGTGCCCTGTCGCAGGCAAGACTTGTATCAAGTTCACCTTCAACGTATTTGTAAGCGCCGCATTTCAGTTCAAGGTGTACTTCGCCTTGCAGGTCTTTCAGTTCACCGGATATCTTATTTATCTTCTGAATGCAGTCTTTGCCGTGGGCAAGCACAACAAAGTGATCGTCAGAAAAACGTGATACGATGGATCCGCTGAAATAGCTGTCGATCATATGGGCTATTTCCGAGAGCAACTCATTGCCCTTGTGGAAGCCGTAGGTCTCATTGTAAGACTTGAAGTTTTCGATATCCATAAAAAGGAAAACGAGATCATCCTTTACAGCATTCTCGTCGCTGAAAAGCTTGTCCGATTCACGGCGGAAGTAAACCATATTGTGTATGCCCGTCAGTTCATCAATGACAGAATTCTCTTTAAGACGAGAATTGATCTTTTCCAGATTTTCGTCCTTTTCCGCCTGCACAAGCGTTTTGTTGAAGTTGCTTATGCAGAACATGATCGTAGCGATCCACATAGTGAAAAGATTGATCGCCGTTGCAGGTGTAGCACCTTTGACAGCCTCAGTGTTGTGTATAATTGCATTGTACGCAGCATTAACAGGTACCACCCGGTCTATCTGATAATAGAAGTTGAGATATGTTGCTGTAAGAATGAGGAAAGCTGTCCACGGCCGCCATACAAAGAGACAGAGAACGACTACCTCCATGGTTATAAAGGCAAGTATCTGTTCACCTTTAGAGTAATCATTTATTGCGATTCGTGTACCGAAGTAAATGCCTATAAATGCGAACATCCATTTCAGCGCTGTTCCGAGACGCTGATTATTGGTCTTCCCACGGATATACCTCAGTGCGAACAACAGCATCGTTACAGCGGCGACAAGGAGGAGAAAGTAGTAGAAGTAATACTTCCTGAAGTAGTATCCGATACCCGGGTGATGTTTATCATTCAGCATGATATCGGTGATCCTGAGTATCATCCATATCTCGATAATAATATATACGATAGACATATAGATACCGGCTATCATATTTGTTTTAAAGAAATAATTGCGGACGTATTGAGTTTGTTTTTCAAAACCGAGCCAACGTTTTATATAATTTAGCAAATCCGTCACCTCATTCCAAACAAATTACATATAATTATGTACTTTTATTATAACACATTATACGTAAATTGTCAATGATAGACAGATTTTTTTGTATCACTTGCCGACGGCGGCTTCGATTATCATTCTTTGCCGTAGTTAAGCCTTATCCATTCTGAGACCGCACTGATAAACACAGCATTTGATGGTGTATCGTTGTCATTGTAAATTGTATTGCCGAATATCCTGTCAGATATTTCCGGATCGTGACGGCACCAGCCTGTATTTATCGCATGGCGTATCGCTCTTTCTACTGACGCTATGGAAGTATTGAACATATCAGCGATTTTGGGATATATATCTTTGGAAAAGGATAGATTAGGGATATTATCACATTCGCAGTAATACACAGCGTTGACCAGATATCTGTAGCCTTTGATGCTTGGTGAGATACCGAGAGTCAGAAGGACTCTTACGATCTCTTTCTCAAGATTTATGTCCATATTCGGGACGCTCCTTTCATATTACTCAGACAAATTATACCATATTCCGAAAGATTTCGACAGAGAAGATTTTGTCATTATGTGGGTGATTTTGTCGATAAAAGTCATAAACAGTCGGAAATTGGCATAAATAATGTCACAGAAGAAGCATTTTTGCAATAAAAACACAAAAAGTCATTGCAATCGGCTTTGTAGCGTGATATAATAATGGCAACAGATATTATTTCCCGTAGTTTAATTAATTAAAAAATAATATTGTCTTGCCGTAAAGAAATATTTGGTAAGACAATGGTTAGGAGTATTATCATGAGGATGAAAAAATTATTAAGCTCCATGACTGCGGCTGCACTGGTGATAAGCGCTGTACCATCAATTCCGTGTATTACTGCGCACGGTCAGGATGCGGTCACATCTTATTCCGAAGACATCGGATTTGTGGGAAACCTTTTCTCTGTATCCGACAGTGGAAAGGCAGACCATGCTGAATTGCAGTGGAGCACAACACTCTCCGCAAAAAGCTACACACTCTACCGCTCGACCGACAAAAACAGCGGATATGAGCCTGTGTACAGCGGTAACGGAAATTCATGGCAGGATAACTCGATGGAAATGGGAAAGAATTACTACTATCAGCTGGAAGTCGCAACTGATAAAGGAAATGCCTATTCCGAGGTAAGGGAGCTTACTCCCTGTGAAGTGCCGGGCGGACTAAGTAAGTACGACAATCAGCACGGCAGCAATCTTGTCTATGAGACAAACGGAACCAAGGTCGGAAACACTTATTACAGCTATTCACTGAAAAGCCATCCCGGACAGAATGACATTTATCTTGCCGAGACAACTTCCACCGACGGAATCCATTTCGGAAATGAGAGAAATGTAGCAGATTCTTCGCAGAATAAAGATCTCGCCAGCTGTAAGATAGAATCCGTGCATATCGAGTATGCCGAGAAAACGGGACAGATAATAGTATGGGCGCATTGGGAAAAGCCCAGCGGCTACAGCGACGGCAAGGCTCTTGTAATTACAGGAACTCCCGGAGGAAGCTTCAAGGTCCACCATGTATACAATCCGCTTGATATACAGGTTCGTGATATGGCGGTATTCTTTGACGACGACGGCACAGGCTATCTCATCGCTGCTGCCAATAAATCGGGACAGGGTGCAAATGCTACAATATACATTTTCAAGATGAACAGCGACTACAGCGACGTTACAGAGGTAGTCAAGACTCTTCACGAAGACCAGTACCGTGAATTCCCGAATATGATAAAGAAGGATGGCTACTACTTCCTTTTCACTTCACAGGCAGCCGGATGGTATCCAAGCAGCGGTGCATATACCGTTACAAAGGATCTGAAAGGCAAGTGGAGCGATCTGCGCAGTATCGGAAATACTTCTACGTTCTCGTCTCAGTCAGGCTGGATACTGAATCTTCAGGATAAGAATTATATGATGCACGCTTATCGCTGGTTAAAGGGAAGCGGTACAAGCGGCACTACTCTTTGTCCGCTTTATTTCGATAACGGATTTGCTTTCTACGATTACTGCCCCACATTCAGATACAGCACAAAAACAGGCGACCTTTATCCCATACAGGAAGGCGAACTGCTGTCTCAGGACAGGCCTGCTTCCGCTTCAATAGCGTCCAAGAGCAACGAATCGCCTGCAAAGGCATTTGACGGTTCGTATCAGAGCGGATTCAAGGCTATAGACGACAACAAGAAATGGCCGTTCTATCTTCAGGTAGACCTTGAAAGAGTATGTGAACTTGCCAATATCCAGACCTCATGGTTCATCTATAAAGGCTCTGAGGCTTATTATACCTACACTGTTGAAGGCAGTATCGATGGTCAGCACTGGGAGAAACTCCTTGACCGCACAAACAAGAATGACGAGACTATCACCAAGACATACGGATTTACAAGTGATATGCTCAAGGGCAAGGCAAGGTATGTCCGTCTCAACGTCCAGAATGCCACACTCCAGAATAACCCAAACAATAACTGGTACACTCCGAATGTGTTTGAAGTAAAGGTTTTCGGTACTCCGTTAAGTGAAGCGCCTGCTCCCGAGCCTGTTGTCAAGTATGATTTCGAGAACTCATCAGGCGGCACAGTAAAGGATATAAGCGGAAACGGCAATGATATGAGATTGTCGGGTAATGCCTCTGTATCCGCAGACGGCGAAAGGGGCAATGTGCTTGTTCTTGACGGAAGTGCTGATACATACGGTATAATGCCTGACGGACTTCTTGACGGTGTCCGTGATTATACAGTCAGCATGAATGTAAAGTCTCAGTCTGAAGGCGATTTCTTTACTTTTGCACAGGGACAGGACAAGGAGAAATATGCATTCTTCAAAGTTGCAAAGGATCATTTCAGATTCCAGACCACAACAGATACCTGGAGAGGCGAGAGCGGCTTCAGATACGACCTTGACGGTACAAAGTGGCATAACTATACTCTCGTTGTCAACGGCGCAGTAGGAAAGCTCTACGTTGACGGAGAACTGGTCAAAGAGACAAGTGACCTTACAACAGGTCCTGCTGATATGGGAAGCAAGCAGAGCTGTCTCATCGGAAAGTCATATTATCCCGATGATATCATGTTCAGCGGCAGTATAGATGATCTTGCGATCTACAAAAATGCCCTGACAGACTCAGAAGTAAAAGCAATGCTTGGCAAGGCGGATGATTCACCTGCTTCCGTGAGAGGTGATGTCAACGGTGACGGTGAATTCAATGCATCCGATCTTGTTGCTATGCAGAAATATCTCCTCGGAGCAGGCTCACTCAAAGCGCCTGAGAACGCCGATCTTGATTCCGATAATACACTGGATGTATTCGACCTTATCTCCATGAGAAAGCTGATGCTCAAATAACGAAAAGCCCCGATGATATAACTGCGGTACTCATATAGCAGCTTTATATGTATTTATCGGGGAAAAACCTTTCTTAGGGAAGGTTCTTTCCCCGAACCCCTTTTCCAAAGACTTTTAATAGAATTTTTCCCCTGATAGGGCGCTCCACGAAAAATGTAAAAACCGGTAGTTTTACTGGGAGCGCCCTATCAGGGGAAAAATTAATAGTCTTGGGAAACAGATTTGAGAAGATCCTTTTTCAAAAAGTCTACCTCAATAATTCATACAAAACTTCTTTATCAGTACCGCCGTTATGACATCGGGGCTTTTTATCATTTCGATCTGTCTGTTCTTCTGTGAACTTCGGCAGTCAGTTCATCGAAATAGATCTTGGTATCGATATCGTTGTAGACATCGTTATATTCTTTCCAGGTCTTCTCGAAATCGCTGCTCATTACCAGAAGCGGCAGATACTTATGCTTTGCTTCGTCGATCTGTTTCATTACCTTACCGTAATCTGTATCGTTAGTGATAGCATTATTGAAAGACCACATAGGATACCACGGAGGATTCTCAGGCGCTTCATTCAGAAGTTCAACGAATGTTTTTGCGCCATATGCTTCTAAGCATCGCTTTACTTCGTCGGACAGGCCGTCGAAGAATGCATCAGGCTGACATGAAGGGCTGTAAGCGTTTATGCCGTCTTTGAGCATTCCCTGGTAATATGGCATATATTCATATCCGCATCTGTGGGAATAGATATAGTCAGAATTATTCCAGCGTTCTTTCTGCTTGTCTGTCTGGTAGAACACACCGCCGTCGCCGACTTTGTAATCGACACCTTCGATTCCCCAGAATCTGAGGTTATGGATCTCCGGTTCAAGAAGGGCATTGATGAACTTAACAGCTTCTTCCGGATCGTTACAGCTGATCGAGATACCTGTGCCTGTGGAATCATTGAAAGCAGTTCTGTCATGGTAATGTTCTTCTATACCCTCATCGATAGTCACTCCTATGGGGATATATGTACAGTCAGGAGGGAGTTCATGAGTAGAATAATCGAAATTCCAGTGCTGATCCAC
>CADBAC010000062.1 GCA_902792495.1 Ruminococcus flavefaciens
TGTTGCCGCTCCCTCACGGGAAGCGATGTATTTTACATAGTTCGATACTTTTTTGCTGCCGCCTTTAAGGTAACGGCTGACCACAACTAACCTCGGCATTGTTTACTCCCTCTGTATTTCAACTGCATCTTCATAGCTGATAATACCGTTTATTTTTCTCACTTCATTGACGCACATTGCCTGAAGCTGACGTATTGTTTCATCGTCGATATCATTTACTGCCGCAAGAATATTTGAAATTTTTCCGAGCTCAACTGCGACCTTGAATATCAATCGTGACAATCTTTGCTCTGTTCCTTTTATCGTAGCTTTCACAGTTTCTGTTATCATGGGAGAGATATAACTGACTGATCTTTCTTCATCCAGATAACCGATGTAAAATGATATCGCTTTCTCGATGAACTCACTCTGCGATTTACAATTGTCATATTTGTAATGATTTTTCACATCTTCTTTTGTCTGCGGATAGATCCACAGAGGAAATTTTATTTTGTTGTCAAATGCCATTTTTATGCCTCCGACTCCTGAGTTTTTACCTGTAAACAGGCATCTGCGGAGATACGACTCCGAAATTACAAATCATCCTCATTTGCGACCCCGAAATGAAAAGTATGAATTTCCCCGATATGCGGTCGGCTTTGCCGTCCGCTGTGAACGCTGCGACTGCGCAGCTTTATCTTGCAACACTTTATACTAATCCCCTAAACAACAGCGGACAAATCTGACGGCAGAAATTCCGTCTGTTTGCGTTATCCTTCTTGCCGTGCGAAAGCACGCCTGCGTCGTCTGCCTTGACAGACGAAATTTCTGCTCGTTATCTTTATCCGCTAACGTTTAGGGAATTAGTATTAATTACTGCTCCGAAGGCGTTCTGCCCTCGGAGTTTTTGTTCTTCCGTTCTCTGTACACGGATCTGTTTTCGGTTGTCAGGTCTATGTATTCACGGACGTTCTGAGGCACGATCTTTGTGTAAAGCTGTTCTGCGTATTTATCGATCTCCGCCGTCAGTGTAGTATTCCTTTGCGCCAGATACATCTCCAGTGCTGAAAGTTTTTCTACGCTCATTGATAAAATTATCCTGTCTTTCATGACAATATCATCTCCGTTTCTTCATTCATTTCTTCATCTTCGGTCTGACTCTGATCTGAATATATCGAAGTGTACAGCTCCTGTCCCTGACCTGAGACCACTCCGTATGAAGTCATCATGCCGCCTTTGGCACTGAGAATACTGATACCGAATTCGCCCAGGTCCGCTGTTGAAAATACTTCTGTATCAAAGCCAACAGGAAGAGTGTTGTAAAGAAATATCTTTCCGAAAACACTTTCATCCATCGGATTGGGATCAAAATCAAATTCATCAAGGCGGCTGACCACATCCATAGTCCGGTCAATTCCGCTGACCTCTCCCATTTCCATTACTGCTTTCAGCTTTATGAATTCATCCTTGCTCAGTACGGAAAGCTTTTCTGCCAGCTTATTCAGCTCGGAAATATCTGTTTGTGTTACTGTGTGGGGAGATATCATCGGCAATGCTGACTCCGCTTTTATGCATATCATCCTGTCAACAGCTGTGCCATGCCGCTGTTCAAATCCTTTTAGTTCATCATTGCTGCACGGCAGTATCAGCCACTCTGCTTTGTCTCTGTCGATCCTTCCGTCGCAGTCAGCCGCCAATCGCAGACGGAAAAAGCCTTTCACAGGTTCAGGAAGTTCTGTGCTTATTTCGGGAGCGATGAAGCCTTCGGGTTCAACATAATAGCCGTTGTACATATATCCCTCCCAGTTGTCATTTATCTCGGATGCAACTTTTTCCTTGTCCAGATATTCAAGTACCTCATAGGGGCAATCCTCAAATACAGGCAGCCAGTCATTGTCGAAAGCAAGCTCTGTCAGCTCGTCATCGTTGCAGCATACATAAGTTTCTATGCTGTCAAGCCCGTATGTCATTGCGAGAAGCTCTGAGATATCGGCCTTCGGATATTTCGTCATCAGCGCAAACATCTTTGCTTCCTCCGGTTCATTCATTTCATCGATCCGCTGCACCAGAAGATTCAGACGCAAAAGATCTTCACGGCTTTCTATCTGAAATTCATTGTTTACGCAGTCCCAACTGAACAGTTCACTTACCCTGACTGTAAAGGGAAAAGAATTTCTCATCTCGTCCATAAAGTCGTCCAGCTGATAACTGTTCTTCGAAAACAAAACTGATCCCACTTTTCCTCTGAAAATTATATCTGCTCTCATTGCATCAACTCCATTTCCTGTTCATCTTCCTGGACTATCAGTGCAGAATAAAGTTCCTGTTCTATTCCTGACAGCACTCCGTATGAAGTGATCGTTCCGTCCTTGTTCTCAAGGATATTCCGTCCTGTAATGCAAAGATGATCACTGTCAAGCAGGCTCATATCAAAATCTTCGGGAAGCTGTCTGCTGAGATATTTCATCCCATAGTCCTTATAATATCTCACGCTTACATCGAGCTCACGTTCGTCAAGTTCGGCATAAGCCTTCAGCGCACCTTCTGCACCTCTCAGTCCGTCGCTTTCCATTATAGCTTTCAGTTTTACAAGTTCGGAATTATCAAGCTCCGATACTATCTTTGCTGTTTCGTTCAGCTTTGATATGTTATACACCGTCTTTATATTCGGGAGCGGCGAATCTACACAGTATATATTACTGTGAGATATATCCTCAGTGCAGGGGAGAGTCATCCACTGTGCCGTTTTTTCATCATTGCCGACAAGAAGTCTGAACTCGTTCCGTGGCGGCTTCCCGATGGATATTTCCATGTCAGGCGGTTCATAGTCAGCAACTTCACAGTAATATCCGCCTGAAAAAATGCCGCCCGATCTTTCAGCGGCCAGTCTTCCGATAGCCTCTTTATCAAGATATTTTGTCAGCAGCAATCATATCATTTTCTATGACGATCTCTCCCAGTTCCGCATAGCTGCTGCAAGGATATATTGGATATGCATCCATGCTGTATGTCACAAGCAGAATATCATCAAGATTGAAATCTTCATGCGCCTGTAAAACTGCCGTGAAACCAGCTTTCCCGGAAGGGGGCAATTCTTCTATACGCTGTGCAAGAATGTTCAGCTTGAAAATATCATCATAGAATCCGCCCTCACGCATTGCTTCGGGGATATATTCATCCTCTATATTAATGTAGGCATTATCCCACTTATTATCCGTTCCGAGCCTGTCAAGAATGTCATAAAGCTCTGTCGGCCTTACAGGAAGGGTAACAGTTATGCTGTAGCTGTCATCGTAGTTATTCCTCAGTCTCACTCTCATCGTTATTTCCTCCGTTCCTTATATCTTCTATTATGTCATATACCTCCTGCGGATAGCTTACAGCATCATAGATGCACCATTCATTCCATCCTCCGTCAGTTATATTCTGACGCTGAATGCCGCCCATAGCAGAAGAGAAAACGACATCTCCGCCTCCTGTGTATACACCGAATCCGCTGTCTCCATGTACACCTATCCCTTTTATATCGGGCATTGAATCAAGGCTGCCTGCAGGGGTATAGTAAAGAGAATCATTGTCAGAACTGAACTGCTTTTCCTGCGGATCATATCGTATGTAGCCCATTATCAGTCCTATATTGTCAGCACATCTCAGGTGTGATCCCTCGTCGATCTCTCCACAGCGGTCTTCTCTGAATTCCCAGTGTGAATCATAGGCATTAACTGCCCACGCCGCCAGATCCACGGAATTTTTTTCTTCTGCATCTGCGAATATATACTCACTTATAGTTCTGTTCATCACAAGGGTGTACATACCGATAAACTCATCATAATCAATATCAAGGTCATAGTAACTGTTGATATTGTCGATAAGAGCCCTGTCATCAGTATGAGTGAACATATTCGCATAAACGTTTACATTCGTCAGATGAAGCTCGTCAAAGTATGACATATATATCAGCTGCGCTTTTACAGTCTGTTCACGCAGCCCGATTACTGTCAGCGCATCCTCTATCGCTTTGATCTCTGCTTAGTCCTGCGGCAATACTTAAAACTGCTGTCAGTATCCTGTTTCGGCTTTCTTTGTCAGCCAAAAGCTTCAGCAGAAGCTGTGCGATGTATTTGTTCATCTTCCTCCTGCCTTACCGAACAATACCGCCTTATACTCAGGAGCGATCACTTGCAGGAGATAGCGTTCACTTCCGCAGCGGTAAAAGCATACTCCTCTGTCAGAATAGTTGAAAAGGCAGTATTCTGATTCCAGTATCTGCACTACATCCATAAAAAGGACAGGACTGATATTTCCGGGATAGAAGAAAAAGTCATGCGTGGGTATAGCAAACAAGGGCTTCGTATATTCCTTTACCTCCGGCAGAAGAAAGTCTTCAATGTTCTGGCTTGCAAGTATGAATGCCGATTCCTTTTTTCGTACACGCTTCATGCCGTTTCTTATGTACTCAATTGCAGTTATATTTGAAAGAAAAAGATACAGCTCGTCTATGGCAGCAACTGTATTTCCCTTGCCTAAAAGCTGCTCGTTCATGTAGCTGAGTATATTGAAAAGCAGAGTGTCCTTCAGTTTCTTGTTTGTGTCCATAATGCCTTTTACGCCGAAGCATATGAACTGCCCGTCCTTTATGTTAGTATGTCCGCAGAAATACTGTGCTTCTGCTCCCTTGCACATACTGAATAATCCAAGGCGGATATTCTGAAGCGTATCCTCGGTGAAAAGATTTTTATGCTCTCTGTCATAGGCTTTCAGTTCCTTGTCGATGATATCGTAAAGGTCTTCCATCGTCGGAAAATCCGTTGATTCAAGAGAGGTCAGCTCGGTGCGGTCATCGATGCCGAAACGTGCATACAGCTTAATCAGCATTATTTCTATGGTGTCTATCTCATTGTCGCTGAAATCCTTGTAAGCCCTGAAAAAGTCTTTCAGGTAGGAGATATGCTGTGATAGCCTTGTTACTCTACGGAAGGCTTTGGGGGCATCCTCTGATTTGTCGGCCTCTCCGAACGACTTCGGTTCGAGGGGATTTATCATATATTCTCCTGACATGAGGTCGATATACGTGCCGCCCAGATTATTGCACAGTTCTTCGTATTCATGCTCGGGATCGAGACATAATATATTCTTTCCCGATTCACGCAGATTGCACAGAAGAAGCTTCATGAGGTAGCTTTTTCCCTGACCGCTGTTTCCGAGAATAAGGACATTTGAATTCGTTTTGTCATCAGTGCGCTTGTCGAAGTCAACCAATATATTTGAGCCGTACTTGTCTCTGCCTATGTAGAAGCCGTTGGCATCGGTCTTTCCGCTGTAATTGAGAGGAAAAAGGTCAGCCGCAGAACTTGACGGCAGCACTCGCTCATACTGCATACCAAAGCTGTTATTTCCGCATGGAAGCACTGAAAGGAAGCCCTCTTTCTGCCGCATGAGAAGCCTGTCAACTGATATTTTAGAGCGTGAAAGTTCCATTGAGATATCCGCCTGAAGGTCACGGAGATCTTCAAGCGTTCCGGCTTTCAGTTCCAGGAATACAGCTGTGTGCAAAAGGAGCTCACTGTTGTGGATGACCTCTTTCAGCATATCTCCTATGTCATTGAGATTGCTTTCGGCACGTACTGCTTCCGTAACATCGGTTGCAGTTGTCATCATGCGGTTCTTACGGTCTGCCTGCTGCACTATCTTACGCTGCTCCATTGCTCCCACCGGACGATTGTAAATACGAAGCGAAACACCGCTCTTATCCGCAAGATGAGCAAGGAGAGCTGTTTCTTCCGTTGATGTGGGATATTCGGTTATTGCCCACACGCTCTTGTAGAAATTACCGCAGATGTAATGGTCGGAAAAGAACCTGATATATCCGGGGACGGCTCTGTCGAAAAAGTCCTTTGCTTCGATCATTTCCATCTGTTCCTGTGTCATTGCTTTCTTCTTAAACAATATCTTCCACCTCCTGAATGTCAGTATCGGGTATCTCGTCACCTGTAACACTTGAGCCGAAATAGAGTGCTATCATCCTTTTCAGCTCGGACTTTGAAAGTCGTTTAGCCATGAAGCCGTGATCGGATATGGCTTTGCTCACACGATTTATCAGCGTGAATATCTGCTCCTCTTTTTCTCTGTGAAAACGGTAAATGAAGAGGAATTCTCTTGCAGTCGACATTCCCAGCTGTATCTCATCAAGGAATTTCAGATCAGCTTCGAGAAGTTTCCTTACAGCTTCACTGCGTTCTTCTCTGAGCCGTTTCTGAAGGAATATCTTGTTGTCATCGAAACACTCACAGCTGTCAAGCGCCATTATCTCAAGTTCGGGAATTACTCCCAGTACAAGCGTCAGATCGTGTATCTTCGCTTCGATCACTTCAGGCGGAAGCACTGAGATATTAACAGGTTCAACGTGGAATATTACGAATTCAAATCTGTCGGTCTTTATTCCGTTTTTTGTAAATGCATCAAATCCTATGAGTTTCTGTACGCTGTTTTTCTTCTTTGCCATTGTCATTCCCCTTTCTTCCATCGTTATTCACGCTGTGTTATGCAGAAGTATCTGAAAGCGCTGCATAAAATCGAGAAGGGATTTCTGCGCAGCCTCTCAGCGTTATGAATGCATGGCATATGGTAAATGCCATAGGAACGGGAGTCCACAGCTTTGCAAATATCATTACTGATATCACAACTCCTGTGCAGATAATTATGAAATCCCTGACGTTCCAGAACCACAGCTTGACTGTTGCCCTGAGATTTTCGGGATAGATGTATGTTTTCATATATGTCCTCCTCTCAGATATCTTGAAGCTTTTGAAGTCATTGACACTGCACTGCTTATGCTTGTAATGTTAAGTTTAACACTTGTGTCAAGTCCGAATGTCTGTGCAATTCTCGGTATTTCATTGGCCGAAAGGCATATACCGACTGCCAGCAGAGCGTGCTGTGTGTATGTCAGCAGTCCTATAAAAAGAATGGTAGTCTGTAAAAATGCAGTAAGACAAGTGGCGGTGACCTGTTTGCACCAGTTGTAAAATCCGTCTGTATATCCTCTCGGTACGCTGAACATATACAGGCTTCCAATTGCTATCTGACACAGAAGTATTCCGCCTCGCTTGATATTTGCAAGTACGACTTTGACAGTGCAGTATCCGAAAAGGATAATAAAGAAAAGACTGAACAGTGACACATCTTCTGCAAGCGCAAGTATCACTTTCAGTCCTGTTCCTGCAACTGTATCTGAGGTATCTCCCACAAAGCTTCCAAGCAATTCAGTGGCGAATGTTCCTTGCAGCGAAGTGCAGAATGAGTAAAGTCTCTGAGGAACCACAGCCACAAGATTTGCCGCAAAATAGCCTTTCAGAATATTTACAGCAGTATTCTTTATGTTGTTCTGACCCGATTCATAGGCGACCGCACAGTCAAATACCGCAACGATAAGACCGCAGGCAAACAATATCCACCCCATGTTGTGGAAAAGTCTGATGAATGAATTCACCCATGCAAGACTGAAAATATCGGATGTGCTCTCGTTTATGAATTCAAAAAGCTCGGAAATAGCACCGTAGATCAGCTTGAATACCCACTCAAACATGGCATCCCATATTGCATCCGAAAGAATGTCTATAGCTTTACCTGCGGTCTTTTCCCACATGATGGAAATTCCGTCGCCTATCAGTTCAAGAATATCCCCAAACCATCCCGACATCATATCACCTCGATCCTGTACAGATTTGAGGAAGTGCCGCCGTTGTCACGTTTGCGCTGTGTTATGATGAGGAGTTGTTTGTCCTGAAGGCGCTTTATTGCCTGATTCACAGTTGAGCGGTGCATATTCACTGCCCTTGCGATGGTGGTCTGCGATGGGAAGCACTCTCTGTTTTTATCTGCTCTGCTGCACAGATACTGGTACACGTTTATCTCAGACGATGTCAGCTTCAGCTTGTATATTTTTTCTGGTATTATTTTTTCTGGTATTATCATTTTTATCACCGGCCTTTGTGTTGATTTTTGTTTTTCCCTCTGTATTATCTGCCACTTCCTTCACCATTACAGGAAGTGATGCCTGCGGATATCTGATTTCCGCTGCTCTGAACAGTTCATCACGATCCATGTACGATACTGCTCTTGCTCCCTTATCTCCGCGAAGATATGGTTCTTCAAATACTATTCCCCATTTGAAGTAAAGCTTCAGCGGTGATATCATGGGATGTGTACCGGTTTTCATAACTATGAACTGTCCTTTGGGCATGGATTTCAGCTCGTCCACTGTCATGAGCGGTCTGCCTATCATCTGAAGTGACTGTGACTTGTCCTTTCCTGTTGATACAGAACCGCTCTGCACTGTCTGCTCGCCTAATGCTTTCGATAAGACCTCGGCACTCTGACTGTTCGGCGCAAAACCGCCGAATATTGTAAGCTGGGTATTGTCTGTGATTATCTCCATACCTTCTTTCCCGTATTTCTGCTCAAGCTGTGCAAATGACTGTATTATCGCAACTATGGATATCTTTCTTGAACGTCCTGCGGAGAACATGGCTTCTGCTCCCTCGATCTTCGGGAAAGTTCCGAATTCATCGAGGTAGAACATAACACGTCTGTCAAGCGTTCCGCCTTTTTCGTCTGCGATAACAAGTATCTCACGGTAAAACTGCTGTACAAGCAGTGACACCATGAAGTATTTGCTCTGATCTTCTTCGGGAAGAATGATAAATATTGCTGATTTTTCCGAGCAGAATTTCTCGGCATCTATGGCAGTTCCGAAGCAAAGGAGCTGTTCCATTTCGCTGTCGAGAAAGCTGTTGAGCCTTGACAGCGCTGTACTCATGACCGACATCATGGACTGATCTGCGGAATTCAGTGCAGCTCCTGCCAGCCATTTTGCTTTATGATCTCCCGGCAGTTTTTCCATTAGTTTTGCAAAGTACATCTGCGGCTTGTCTTTTGCAGTTTTCGGCGGCGGCTTAGCTATGAGATCCTGTATCAGCTTGAATACCGATACGATGTGACGTTCATTCTTTTCTCCGAACTCTGCAAGAAGCAGTATCACCGATGAGAGAAGTCCTTCCGCTGCATCGTAAAAGTAAGCGTTCTGACCGTAGCCTGCACTGTCACCGCCGCCGATGTTGATTATGGTCTTAGCCGTTATCTTTGCGTATTTCTCTGCCTTAGCCTTTGCGGAAAGCTGAGTATTGTCCGAAAGGTAAATGTCCATATACTTGTTCACAAGGTGGAGGATATTGTTTTCATCGCTCCTTGTGGGATTTCTAAGGTCAAGCACCGAAACATTGTAGCCATAGTATTTCTTTGCAATTTCACCGTAGTTTCGTGCAACATCTCCCTTAGTATCGCTGTTTATGAACGACATTCCCGAGGCACAGCAGAACTCTATGTTAGGATACAGAAAATATGCAGTCTTTCCCACACCTGCCGCACCAATCATCAGAGTATGAACATCTCCTGTGTCGACAAGTGCAGTGGTATTTTTTCTTCCCCTGCATCCGATTATCGTTCCCTGAATGTCAGGGAGTTCCTCACCTCTGCGCCATTTCTCAGGCTCATATGGCAGAGAGAAAAAAGTCTGACTTATCTCCGGCTTTGTCGCCCATCTTGCTGTTCCGTGCTGACCGTCGCCAACTGTTTTTGCCTTTATTCCGTTGATGCTTTTGTTTTCAAGAACACTCATCAGGATGACAGTTCCAATAAAAGCTGCCATCAGCAAAATTAAAATAACTATCTGTTTTTCATTCAAAAAATCACTTCCAATATATTCTTTCTTTTGCTATTAATATATATATTAAACTGGTATATTCAATTACCCCTGTTGTCTCAGGCAACAGGGGGTGTTGTCTTAAGCGAGCACAAAACAGTGTTCTTCTTCCTGTTCTTCGGTTTGTTCCTGTTCCGAAAGGCTTTCCTCTACAGAAACTCTTAATGCCGAATCTGCAAGCTTATACAGCAGTTTCGCCGTTTGGGCAGACTGCTCCCTTGTGCGTGCGGTTTGTCGAAGATCACACTCCACAGCACTAAAATCATCGCTCAGACTGCGCTGTTTCTGCGCCATTCTGCCCTTGTCTGCGTATGCCCTGTATTCATGTCTCAGCTTACTGCAAAGCCCCTTAAAATCGCCGTTATACGCTCCCTGACGCAAATAAAAGGCCGAACCTGTTATCGCAAGCTCGGCCATATAGGTATATTCTTTGTTCCTGTTTGCCCTGCGGAGTTCACTGAGAAATCCATAGGGTGTAAACGACAATTCACGCAGGCTGTTCACAGCCTCATAAAAGACATTTTTACGAAAGTGAGAAACAGCAGGGAGAGCATCCGCACCATTTGCCGCTTTCAGCTGCTCATTCCAGTCCTTGAAGTCGGAAGCATGACGGTATATCCCGGTATATCCTTTTTCATTCAGAATATCCCTGAGCCGCTCATATCCGTCGATACCGCCCTCGTCATTGTCGGTGCAGATGATTATATTGCGCAGCCCATCATGTGTTTCCAATGCTTTTATCAATGGATTTTCATACACGCCATTCAGAGCGATATATGAATTATACTGCCAGTTTTCATGATAAATCGTCAGATATGAAAGCATATCGATGGGGGCTTCAAAAACAAAAAGTCTGTCAGATTTACCGTAATGAGAAAAGCTGTATCTTGTGTCAGAGCCTTCAATTGTAATACGGAATGTGTTTCCGTATGTTGATGTGGAGCGCTTGCTTGCCTGCCGTGGTACGCCTTGCTCATCAAGTCCCACAAATACAGCATTGTGATGCTCCTTATCCTCATACAGGGTATGTGTTTTAGCAAAGTGCGTGATGATCTCAGGAGCTATATATCGCTGTTTTATCAGATAGGCGTAAACTCTGTGCATATCATCATTTGCTTCGGGAAGTGTGAATTTCTTCTTATTTTCAACAGCATTTTCCATATGTGAAAAACTGTGATGCAGCGGCTCGACCGAATAACCGAGAAGCGACTGAACAGCGTCAACGAAGTTCATACCGTAATAATACTGCATGAATTTTATCGCACCGCCGCCTGTCTGATTCTTATGATCGAACCATGTGCTGCCTTGCATAGTAATGCTGTCATGTCTGCCGCTTTCGTCTGTATATATGAGCTTGTACTCACGTCCTGCACGTTCCAGTTTTTCACCACGCATACGCAGAAATTCTGCAAGTTCTACGCTGTTTGCCGTCTGCTTCTGTTCTTCTGTGAATGGTATGTAGGGCATAGGTCACCTCCTGAAAAGACCGCTCCCGAAGGAACGGTCTGTATTTTATCTACTTCTGTTACAGGATGCTTTTCGTATACGTATGGCACTTATCTGCGGAGGAATACTCATTGTCACCGCTCCATTGTAGAATATGATTATCCTGTCGCCTTCTTCAAATCCACAGACACAATCAGTATTTACAGCAACTTCCTGTTTCGTTTTCATATCCATGACAAGCAGCCTGTCATTATCTATGTCAAGTATCCTTGCACACATTCGAGTCATTATCATCACCCTATATATCTTATGCGTAAGGATATCATTACGATACAATTAATTCTTCATCCATAACCTCAACCGGATCTATGAAACATTCAAGATATTCATCAACCTTTTCCGAGAGTAGTTCATACTGTTCATTTTCAGGCTGAACGCAGTACCATTCAGTCTTGCCGTAACTGGTCCAAGCATATGGTGAGATAAAGTCAGAGTTGAACGGCATTTTCCCCCATACATCAACAAATTGAATGTATTGGGTATCAATACAGCCTTCATTTCTGTTTATCAGGTCTATCTTAAGCGCTTCGTATTTATCTGCCATACCGCAGGTGGTCAGAGTCAGTTTACCGGTAATATTTTCTGTAAGCCTGAATATACAGGACCTTCCCACAATTTTGGGTTCTTCTATATATGCAGTCATGTCTGCGATCCTGCGCAGTTCTTCTTCAAAAAATGTCATGCACTCACCACCGTCCATATGTACATTGGCGCAGTCAGTGAAAACAGCAGACAGAAAAACAGTATCGCTATGGGGCCCCATTCAAGCTGTCCGTGTTTGCGGTAATCACTGTATGCCATAGCTATCTTAACAAAAAGCAGTACTACCAGTATTACGTCTATAACAGGGAATACCACGTTATTAACTATGCTTTTGATCTGGCTTTTTGCCGAATTCCATGTACTTGTTACTGCACCTGCAACATCGCCCTCTGCGTGAGCGGTAATAACAGCGATATTCATGATCGCCGCAGCTTCTGCGATACCGCAGACACTCCTTTTTCTGAAGTTTTCTGTCAATCTATCAGCCTCCATTCGTTTCTGTAAGTTTACCCGTCAGGATAGTTCTTGCATTCTGAAATTCGTATGAACAGGTCGAAAGGGAAATGAACCTGTCCTCATCTGAATATGTGATCTCACGGCTGACTGCGGAACGATCGAAAATATGCGGTATCCATTCGCTTAATGAAGTTCCGCCGTCATAAAGAAGATCTTTCCAGCCTGCTTTGGCACATGAGAAGAAATCTATCCTGTATACTGTTTCGGGAGTTGCGAGCCAGCCGTATTTATGAGCCTCAAAATAGCTTTCTTCGCTGTATTTCGGTATATCCGCAAACATTGAACCGTTTCGCATATTATGGGAATACAGGATATTTATGGGATTCATGAAACGTCCCTCACATCGGCAGTCAAGAAATACCGAGCCGGCTTGCAAACTGCTCCCGTCAAATGCGTGATTCAGATAATATTCATTGTCATTGCAGCGCATAACAGGCTCATCTATGGAAGTATCAGGGATGTACAGCCAGCCTATGCAATCAGGATATGCGCTGTGAAGTGCCTGAACTGAATCGATAAGACTTTGCCTTACATTATCAGGAAGTGTATCTGATGCGAATATTACAGGTATTTCTCCAGCTTCTGTTTCAGTTGCGGCTTCACTATTTGTATCTTTTAATGCGGCTGTTTCTGTTATCATGTCAGAAGTTATCTTATCAAGTTCATTCCTGACTGCCTGAGTCGGTTTGTACTTTATCATGGAATCCTCTATGTGTTTCTGTGCCACATCATCGTGAAAATATATGAGCGCACCTCCAAGAAGGAGGGCGGCTGAAACAGCCGCCAATATGCAAAGCTTTCCTCTTTTAGTCATCGCTATCACCCTCGATAAAGTCGGGGCAGAGTGCCGCAAGTTCACGCTCCCTGTGTTCATATTCCGATTCTTTTTTTCTGCATTTATGAGCCGCATAGAGCAGACCCGTCACGCCAAGGATAAGCATAACAAGCCCCACAGTGCTTCTGCCTGCATCACCTGTCATAGGAGTTGTGGGAACTGTAGGTGTAACAGGTGTCTCCTTTTTCGCCTCGTCAACAGGACGATTTTCTGCGGTGATCTCGGCTACATCTCCATCTTCACCGATAACAACGGGATACAGCTCATCAGATAAAACATATCCTGTGGGAGATTCTGTCTCCTTTACGATGTACTCGCCGTATGGGATATCGCTGAAGCTGAATCGTCCTTCCTCATCTGATTGCGTAATACAATATGCACTTTCCTCTGTGAACTCTGTTTCATCACTTCTGAAAAGACCGAATACAGCCTTTTCGAGCGGTTCGCCGTTTTCGTTGATCTTCATGCCCATGATATCTCCACGCTTTATTTTATTGTGGAAAGTTCCACAGTCAATGTCAACGGACGGATGTGTCTGCCCCGTGTATTCAAAGTTTACAAGATACTTCTCGCCGTTCAGAACATAACTTTCATCTGTTGATATCTCCTGCACATAGTAACGTGAAAACGGAAGCTTTTCTGTAAATTCTGCGGTCATGTCATCATTGAGTCCTATTTCTGCGATAAGGCCGTTTTCGGGGATAGATGTACCGTCAGCGGCGGTAATATCCTCTGCGGCGAACAGACCAAATCTGACATTCCTGTACTCATTTTTCATGCCTGTGCCGAAAGTTCTGTCGCTTTCCATACTCTTTGAAAAGCGGATATTTATTCGCTGATATTCATTATTCATGGTGCAGTTGACTGCATCATTCACTGCGATATCCTGCCCCGAATATGTCAGCTCTGCGAACTTGCTTTCTTCATTTACAACATATCCGTAAGGCGCAGATATTTCCTTTATTTCGTACTTTCCGAGATACAGCGGCTCTGTTTCGGCATATCCGCTTTCATCGGTTATTATCGTATCAACTGTATCACCGCCTGCGGCCCTCAGAGTTCCGTCTGCTGTATAAATATCCTCTGCTGCAATTATCTCAAATACTGCATCTTTAAGTCCGCATTTCTCAAAAACAGGCTTGTATACAGGCGGATCCACAACAAGCTCGTCCTCACAGTATGCTGATGAAACAGCTTCTACCGTTCTGAAAATATCGCCTGTTTTAGTGACCGAAAT
>CADBAC010000063.1 GCA_902792495.1 Ruminococcus flavefaciens
GGAAACGATCAATGAAAAAGATAGAGAGAGAAATGACTTTAATGATGGGAACAGTGCTCAGCTTCTGCCTTTCCCTTTTCGGCACGATCACATCGGGACAGTTTTCGATCCCCTCATTTCTTGTAAGCTTCGTGCTCAGCCTCATTCTTAGCTTTATCATCGGCATGATAATACCGCTGAAGGGCATCACCGACAAGGTGACAGGCTCAATGGGACTTGAAAGAGGCAAACTCAGCACAAGAGCCGTAGAAGCAGTAGTGTCTGACATCATCTTCACACCGATCATCACATTTGCAATGATACTTTTTGCATACAAGATGTCGCACGGTAATATGCCGTTCGTGCCTGTATTCGTGAAGTCACTGATACTCAGCCTGCTTGTGGGATTTGTCATCATCTTCATCATCACCACACCTATTCTCAGGTTCGTGCTGAAGAAAAACGGCGTGCAGATGGGCGGCCCACAGGGAGGACCTCCGCAGAAGGGACCTGAGAACAATGGCTAAGGTAAAGATAAAGATCGTACAGTGCCCGTACTGCAACAGTACACAGTTCACGACGGCTTTCCAGTCAGGTTATGCAACTGTAACAGGTGTAGAGCGTCCGCTTTCGGGAATGAAGCTGTATCATAAGATATGTCTTTCCTGCGGCAGTGTGGTAAGGAGTTATGTCCTTGACCCCGAAAAGCTGCTGAAAAGGAAGAACAGGAAATACGTTACGGATTGACGGCATATATAATAATAAACAAACAATAAACAAAAACAAGCCGGCGAGCGACCTGAAACTCATCGTTTTGCAAGAAGTAAGCGAGTTTACGAGCGAATCGTGATTGCCAGCGGGGGCGTCCCCGCCGAATCGTGATAGGGGTCAAGCTGGCGTCAGCTTGGGGAGAATTTTTATGGAACTTTGGTTTACGGAGCGTCATACTCCGAATGTGAAATTTTCAATTAAGGTTGATCATCAGCTTTACAGCGGAAACAGCGAATTCCAGCGTATCGACGTTTTCGATTCCAAGGAGTTCGGACGTTTCCTCACTCTTGACGGCTATATGATGCTCACCGAAAAGGACGAGTTCATCTACCACGAAATGATAACTCATGTGCCTATGGCCGTTCATCCCGACCCGAAAAATATCCTCGTTATCGGAGCAGGCGACGGAGGTGTTGTCCGTGAACTTACCAGATACACTTCCGTTGAAAACATCGACCTTGTGGAGATAGACGAGCTTGTGGTGGAGGTCAGCAAAAAGTATCTGCCCACTACCGCCTGCCGTTTCGACGACCCGAGAGTCCACGTTTATTATGAGGACGGTGTGAAGTTTATCCGCCGCTGTGAGAACAAGTACGACGTTATCATCGTTGACTCAACCGACCCATTCGGCCCGGGTGAGGGACTTTTCACCAAGGAATTCTACGGAAGCTGTTTCAAGGCGCTCCATGAGGACGGTATCATGGTAAATCAGCATGAAAGCCCGTTCTACGACGAGGACGCAGCAGCTATGCAGCGTTCACACAAGCGCATTGTTGAAAGCTTCCCCATAAGCAAGGTCTATCAGGCTCATATCCCCACTTATCCGTCGGGACACTGGCTTTTCGGATTCGCTTCCAAGAAGTACCATCCCACCAACGACTACAACGGTACAAAGTGGAGTATGCTGGGCATAAAGACACGCTACTATAATACCAGACTTCACACGGGTGCTTTTGCACTTCCAAATTATGTAGAGGAGCTTCTTAAAGATGTTGAATAAGAATATACAGACATTCATCGCCTGCGATGCTGAATATGAGGACTCAAAAATAGTCCTTTTCGGAGCAGGCTTTGACGGCACTACAAGCTTTCGTCCCGGCACTCGTTTTGCGCCGTCCGCTATCAGGAACGAAAGCTTCGGCATAGAGACTTACAGTCCTTACCAGAACAAGGATATGACCGATCACAGCTACTTCGACAGTGGTGACCTTGAACTGCCCTTCGGAAGCGTTACACAGACAATTGCGGATATCTCCATGAGAGCCGACCGCATACTCTCAGACGGCAAGCTTCCGTTCATGATAGGCGGCGAGCATCTTGTGACTTTCGGCTCTGTCATGGCGGTAAAGGAGAAGTACGATGATCTGTACATCATTCACTTTGACGCTCATGCAGACCTCCGTGACGACTATCTCGGTCAGAAGCTTTCCCATGCCTGCGTGCTGAGAAGATGCCATGAACTTGTGGGCGATGGCCGCATTTTCCAGTTCGGTATCAGAAGCGGCGACAGGGAGGAATTTCGCTTTGCCGACGAGCATACGGAAATGCATAAGTTCGATTTCAACGGTCTGGAAGAAACTGTTGAAAAGCTGAAGGGCAAGAAGGTGTACTTCACTCTCGACCTTGATGTGCTTGACCCGTCAATTTTCCCGGGAACAGGAACTCCCGAGGCAGGCGGTGTGACATTCGATGAACTGAGAAAGGCTGTGACTCTTGTATGCAGCAAGCTTGACATCGTGGGGTGTGATGTCAATGAGCTGAGCCCTGTCTACGATCAGAGCGGAGTTTCAACAGCTGTTGCCTGCAAGATAATCAGGGAAATGCTTTTAGCGCTGTCATAACAGCGAAAGGGAATGATATAGGGGGATATCTATGGATAACAATAATAAAAAATATGAAAAAGATATGGTTTATGAAATAGCATCCAAGCATAATATAATAATTGCAGATGAGTTCGATAAAGTATATATAAATGAAAAACCTGACAAAAAGAAAAACACAGGTGGTGACATCTTATTAATACTTTTCGCTCTGCCATGGCTTTTGGTGGGGATATTTAATTTATACTTTGGAATAGAAGATATTTGTTATTTTGTACATACAAAGACAATATGCACTGAATTGGTACAGGGTGAGGTCAGCGATATTAAACAAATCGTCAGTGAGGGCAGAAACAGAAAATCTATATTTTATAGACCTGTTTTCAGCTACAGCTATAATAACGAGGAGTACACTTATGAAGCACGTTCAACCTCAAAAAAGAGGGAACCTGAGCTTGGAAAAAAGGTAGATATCTATGTTGCACCTGATTCTCCCGATAATGTATATATTCCCGAATATAAAGCTGAAAGAGAAAATGCTGTTTTTGATTTATTATTCGGTGGATCGATCATCACTGTGATATTACTTTTATATTTCAAGATCAGAAACAGTTAGTTTACTGCGAAATGGTATAAATTGCCTGCAAGATAATCAGGGAAATGCTTTTAGCGCTGTCATAACAGCGAAAAGGAATGATATAGGGGGAACTATTATGAAATATTATAACAAAACTTCGGAAACAGGCAACACAAATGACGGTATGTCGGCAATTATCAGTACGATCCTCGTATTTCTGATGATACCGTGTCTGCTGTTCGGAATGACCTTTCTGCATCTGGGTATCAGGAATTACCGTGATACTTCTTATGCTAAGGAAATGTGTGATCTCAGAGTTGACGGTACTGTTACAGAGTACGATAAATCGGTAACAACTGACGATGAAACTGAGAGCATTACCTATGCGCCTGTTTTTTCATACGAGTATAAGGACGTTTCTTACACCCACAAGGGTAAGTATTACTCATCTTCAAAAAGCTTCGGTATCGGGCAGAAGGTCGATATCTACATAAGCACCGATGAACCTGAACTGGTGTATATCCCTGAGTATACGGAAAGAGACAGAGGAACTGCCGGACTTATCATTCTGGGCAGTCTGTTTACTCTTGTTTTTGTCCTCGGTCTTGTCTATCAGATAAGCTACAGGAAGAGGTTGAAAAGACAGTGACAAATGATGTAATGAACAAAAACACAGTGATACAGGGGAATATCTATGAAAAGCAAATATGAAAGTGATGGGATAGGATCGGAAAATTATGATATAATTGAAGATCAGTCCGATAAAATATATGTAAAAGAAGCGCCTGCCATGCAGAAAATAAAAGCAGAAACAAGGTTTACTCTGTTACTGATGATTGCTCAAATTGTTTCTATTAGTTTTGTACCTATACTGGCAGTTTTGCTTATATGCGGTGAGTCGTTCAAAACAATGCATGAATACTACGTTATGAAAAAGAAGTGCGATGTTGCTCTCAGGGGAACCATCGTGGAGTTCACAGAATCAGTTTCGGATTTTGACGAACATGAAACCGTATATAGGCCTGTGTTAATGTACGAATACCATGGCCAGGAGTACAGATATCAGCCTGATGATATGAATATGGAAGATGAATCTGCGTTAGGCAGAAAATATACGATCATGATAAACTCTGATGATCCGTACAGTCCCTATATTCCTCCGAGCAAGAGTGATATCAGGTATAGTAAATCTTTCATAAAGGCAGGAGTGATCATATACCTTATTATTGGTACAGGTGTTGTTCTGCTGATAATCAGATCTGTAAGGAGAAAAAAATGTCTGAAACAAGACAATGCATGAAGCTCAGGCTCACCGATGAAAAGCCGTCCATATTCGGGAGCAAAATAGGCGGAGTGGGGTATCTTCCCCATGAAATGGACGTTCCCACCAACAAGCAGGGCAATCAGCTGCGCTTGCTGGCACAGATAAACTGCGCTGAGGTGGAACTGGATAATTTCCCGAAACAAGGGCTTTTGCAGTTCTGGATACTCAACGACAGCATGGCAGGTCTGGGAATTGACGACTTCTCCGATCAGCAGGGATTCAGGATACTCTACCACCCATTCGTGGACGAGACTGTGACTGAGCTTGAACTGACTTTCAAGGTCTTCGGCAACCCTTTCGACGATGAATCGGTCTTTCCCGTCAAGGGAGAGTTCGCCGTGGAAATGGTCATGGCCGAGGAAAGCGAAGATGACTACACCGACGAGGACAGCCTTATGTCGGGGCATAAAATAGGCGGATTTCCGCTTATCACACGATACGACCCACGTTCTCCCCATGACAGCCGTGACTTCCTGCTTTTACAGCTTGACAGCGATTTTTCGGGAGATATGGGCGAGGACGGCAGTTTCACATTCAGGGAAAAAATAATGTGGGGCGATGCAGGAGTGGGACATTTCTTCATCGACCGTGAAGCACTGAAACTGCTGGATTTCAGCGATGTTCTCTATTACTGGGACAACACATGAGGAGGGGATTATATGGAAAAAAAGCCGTGTATGAGGTTCACTCTCACCGATACGAAGCCAACCATTTTTGAAAGCAAAGTGGGCGGCGTGGGATATATCCCACATGACGGCGAAGTTCCCGTGGGCGAAGGCGGAACGAAAATGACTTTCCTTGCCCAGGTAAACTGCGGAGATATCGACCTTGAGGATTTCCCGAAAAGCGGTATATTGCAGTTCTGGGTCCTTGAGGATGACGGTCTCGGCCTTGGCTGGAAAAGTCCCACCGAACAGACAACTTACCGTGTGGTCTATTACAGCCGCATTGACACTACCGTCACTGAGGAGGAAGTGCAGGCGAAACACGCACCGATCGACGACGAGGACTACTTCCCCGTGAAAGGTCAGTTCGGAATGGCTTTTGAAAAATGCGAGGACGAGGGCTATTCAACAGGTCATAAAGTCGGCGGTTATCCCTATTTCACGCAGAATGACATAATAGAGGACAGATATCCCGAATATTCGGTACTGCTTTTTCAGCTGGACAGCGATCACGAACGCATTAAAAAAGACGGCGGATATGAATATATCTACAAAGTGATGTGGGGCGATTCGGGAGTTGGCAATTTCTTTATAAGGCCCGAAAAACTGAAAGCCCTTGACTTCTCGGACATCGTTTACAACTGGGATTGCTGTTGAAATATATTTTTAGGAGGATCGGAAATGGCACTGAAAGACAAAGTTTTTGAAAAAGCCCCGTGTATGAGGTTCACTCTCACCGACGCAAAGCCTTCTGTCTTTGAAAGCAAAGTGGGCGGTGTGGGATATGTTCCCCGTGACGGCGAAGTTCCCGTGGGCGAAGGCGGAGTAAAAATGCAGTTCCTTGCGCAGGTCAACTGCGCCGACCTTGACCTTGAGGACTTCCCGAAAAGCGGACTTCTTCAGTTCTGGATACTGGAGGACGACCTTGGACTTGGCAGGGAACCCTGCGACCCGACCACGAACCGTGTGGTCTACTACAGTGAGGACGAGATAGACCGCACTGTCACAGAGGACGAGGCAAGGGCAAAGACAGAACCTATCGTGGACGAGGACTACTTCCCCGTGAAAGGCGAGTACGGCATGGCTTTCGAGAAGGTCATAGATGAGAACTACGTCTACACCGAGGAGGAGATAGACGAGTGGTTCAAGGATCAGACCATCGAACTGAAGGAGAATGTCGGCCACAAAGTAGGCGGATTCGGCAGAAGCGAACAGGTCGATCCGAAGGAGACCGATCCTTCACTTCAGGCATATTCGGTGCTGCTGTTTCAGCTTGACAGCGACTG
>CADBAC010000064.1 GCA_902792495.1 Ruminococcus flavefaciens
AACACCGTTTACGTACATATCCGCCCCACAGGTGACGCATACTATTCATCTACGTTTTTCCCGAAAGGAAAATATCTCGGCGGTGACTATGACCCGTTGGAAATAATCCTTGACGAGGCTCACGATATGGATCTTTCAGTCCACGGCTGGATTAATCCTCTGCGCTTGCAGACCACCGAAGAAATGGCAGAAATCCCTGACAGTTTCATCACAAAGCAGTGGTACTCATCAGGCGACGATCTTAATATAGGCGAAGCTGACGGGCGCTTGTACCTCCGTCCCGATTCTCCCGAAGTAAGAGAACTTCTTGCCAATGAGATACGTGAAATAATCGACACTTACGATGTGGACGGCATTCACATCGACGACTACTTCTACCCTGACACAGATCCGTCATTTGATGCCGGAAACTTCTCTCTCAGCGGCGAGTCCGACCTGACAAAATGGCGGACCGATGCCGTATCCGAAATGGTAAAGGCTATGTACTCCGCTGTCAAGGATGCAGACGAGAGAGTGATGTTCGGTATCAGCCCACAGGGAAATATCAAAGCCGACTATGAGACTCAGTACGCTGATGTGCGCCGCTGGATATCGGAGGAAGGATTCTGCGACTATATAGTTCCGCAGATATACTACGGATTCAAAAACGAAACGCTCCCCTTCTCATCCGTGCTGGAGGAATGGGAGCGCATGGCTGAAAACAGCAATGTCCGGCTTATCATCGGTCTGGGAGCATACAAGCTGGGCAAAGAGGACCGCTGGGCAGGCGAATCGGGCGAAAGTGAATGGCTGGACGATCCGGCTATCATAGATAAACAAACACAGGCTGTGCTTGACTCATCCGCCGACGGGTATGCTGTTTATTATTAAATCGTGGACGCTCGGAAAGCATCCCTACAATACGGCTATTCTGCGTGAACGAATTTTGTAGGGGAGCCCGCCCTCGGGCTCCCGAAATTTTTTCGATAGATTGAAGGACCGCCAAAGGCGGCCCCTACAAATGCTACATAAATATATTATTCAAGAAGTGCCGGTGGGCGAGCGGAACTCGCCCCTACATAAACCAACGAACAATAGCCGATTTGTAGAGCCGCTTTCCGAGCGCCCTTGATATGATTGATCTCAAAAGCGACTTTTCCGAAAAGCTGAAAGGCGGATAATATCCGCCCATGCACATTTATTCAGCGTTATTCTGCTCTGTACGCAGTCTTGCAGGCAGGAACTTGCGGATATTCTCCAGCATTTTCTCGTCGGGGCAGAATATCAGCCTTGTCTTGCCGTGTTCTTCGTGGGTGAAGTCTGCGTAATACTCATGAGCGGCAATATTATCGGTAGCCATTACCAGTGTCATTTCCTCGGTCTCTTTCATGTTCTCGTCGTACTTTCCGAAAGCGGTGAACTGTCTCACTTCCGTGGAGACCATTGATGTACGCTTTGACTTTGCGGTTATCTTGTCTATGTCAAGTTCACCGTTGGTGAATGCGTATTCGTACTCCACATAGGAATTGCGGTACATGAAGAAAGTACCGTATCCGCTTGCTGCTGCAAGTATCAGACCGAAAAATGCTCTCAGCGGATTGCCAAGCTGAAGAAGTGCAAATGCCGCAAGGCACACTGTAATGAGTATACCTATCACAAGCAGGGCATTCTTTCTGGTTTTATCGGATGAAGTCTCATTTCTTTTAACAAGCTGTTCTGCAAAATTATCCATTATCTTTTCTCACTTTCCATATACTTACTGACCTTTAACAGCACAGTAATTATATAATATCATAAATTTTCAGCAATTTCAAGAAAACCTCTTGATTTTTTCAGAAAACGCTATTATAATATTATTATAACCCTATGACTGAGAGAGTAGGTATGTCAGAGTTTCCGCAGAGAGGGGCAGTATGGTGTGAATGCCCTGCTACGATGCATATTGAAGTTCACTCACGAGGGGCGGAACGGAAGTGTCACTGATTCGTGATATTGTAGGCTCTGACGTAGGTCTGCGTTAAAGACAAGAGAGTGTCGGCTCTCCTGACAATGGGTGGTATAAAAGCAAGTTGAAGTCTTGTCCTGTTGGGCAGGACTTTTTTTAATTCGGAATGCGGAATGCAGAATTCGGAATTGGCTGTGTCGCCTTACGGTGACGAGTTAAAACAATAATTATGAATTTTTAAATCCATCCCCGACAGTGGACACTATAATTACGCATTACGAATTAATTTAAATCTGTCCGCAAAGCGGACACAATAATTCCGAATTCCGAATTATGAATTCTGAATTAATCAAACTTCTGAGGTGATAAAATGAAAGAACAGCTGGAAAAAATCGAAGCGCTGGCTAAGCAGGAACTTTCTTCCTGTACAGAGATCAAGGCGCTGGACGACCTGAGGATAAAATTCCTCGGAAAGAAAGGTGAGCTCACCGCTATTCTCAAGCAGATGGGTAAGCTCTCCGCTGAAGAAAGACCTGTTATCGGTCAGCTCGCTAACAAAGTAAGAGCAGATATCGAGGATGCTCTCAACTCTAAACTGAACGCTCTGAAGTCAGAGGCTCAGTCCGCTAAGCTGAAAGAAGAAACTATCGACATCACTCTCCCCGGAACTCACGCTCCTTTCGGTAAGTTCCATCCTCTCACAAAGGTAGAGAACGAGATACGTGAGATCTTCATAGGCATGGGATTCAACATCGCTGACGGTCCCGAGATTGACGACGATTACCATGTATTCGAGGCTCTCAACCTCCCTCCCGATCATCCTGCAAGAGATACTCAGGATACTTTCTACATCGAGGGCACAAACGAGACTATCCTTCTCCGTACACAGACTTCATCCGTTCAGGTACACGTTATGGAAACTCAGAAGCCCCCTATCCGTATCATCTCACCCGGCCGTGTTTTCCGTTCTGACGCTGTTGACGCTACACATTCTCCTCTCTTCCATCAGATAGAGGGTCTTGTTATCGACAAGGGCATCACTATGAGCGACCTTAAAGGTACTCTCGAAATGCTGATGAAGAAGCTCTACGGCAACGACTGCAAGCTTCGTTTCCGTCCTCACCACTTCCCTTTCACCGAGCCAAGCTGTGAAGTTGATATAAGCTGCTTCAACTGCGGAGGCAAGGGCTGTTCAATGTGCAAGGACGAGGGATATATCGAACTCCTCGGTGCAGGTATGGTCCATCCTAAGGTTCTCGAAAACTGCGGTATCGATCCTGAGGAATATTCGGGCTTCGCATTCGGCCTCGGCCTTGAGCGTATGGTTATGGGACGCTACGATATCAACGACCTCCGTCTCCTCTACGAGAACGATGTGAGATTCTTAGAGCAGTTCTGATATTTCTGATTATTGGGGTAAATAATTATGAACTACAAAAACATAGTAAACTACCTAAAAAGTAAAAATAAAATAGGTGCAGCCATCGGTCTTGCTGCCGTTGCATTCTTTTTCATAGAATGCCTGTTTTCAGATGACCGCAATCCTGTATTTCTTATAGCACTGCTTTTATTTGCTCTTGTCATTATTTCGCCTTTACTGCTGTTTGAACACCGTATAAAAAAGATGTACTCCAAGGCAGGCTTCACCTCAAAAAAGCTGTTTGAGGATAAAATAAACAAGGGCATCATGCTTTCAGAGACACTCTGCCTGTCTGACGGTATCCTCTACAACTTCAATGATCTTGACTTCTGCACCATGAATGATGTTGTCGCTCTCAATAAGTCAGAGGAGTTTTTTGACGGCAGTAAGAGATACACCATAAAGCTGGGCATGAAAGATAACAGCAAGTCCCTCATTTTCAGAAACGAGGAAAAATGTGACGATATTTTAGCTAAACTCCACGATCTTACCGCCATCGGAATGAACGATGACGGATACGGTATCCTGAGGAAATAACTATGAATAAGCACGTATGAGAACTTGTTATATTCGACAGAATAGTAAGTGACAAGCGGTAAGGACATGGAGATCGCTTTCAGCGGCAAGAATACCCGCAACGACTCAGTAAAGCTTCTCTCAACATATACAGGCCTTGCGGACGGTCAGAAGTATATCATCTTAACAACGTTATACATTACATACTGTATCAGTTGCCGTGAATGCGGTATACAGCTGTTTATAAGAAAATAACGAAAGGAATATATATATGAATTTATCAATGAAATGGCTCGGCGATTACGTAAAAGCCGATATGCCTGTTAAAGATCTCTGCCACGCTCTTACAATGAGCGGCTCAAAGGTAGAGTGCTTTGAAGAAGAAGGAAAAAATATATCTAAGGTAGTAGTCGGAAAGATACTCTCCAAGGGACCTCACGAAAACGCTGATGCGCTCTTCGTATGCCAGGTGGATATCGGTGCTGACGCTCCCATACAGATAGTTACAAACGCTAAGAACGTCAAGGAGGGCGACCTCGTTCCTGTTGCTCTGGACGGCGCTGTTCTCCCCGAGGGCAAGATCAAGAAGTGCAAGATGCGTGGAGTTGAAAGCTTCGGTATGTTCTGCGGACTTGATACTCTCGGCCTGACCACTCACGATTTCCCATACGCTGACCCCGAGGGCGTTTTCGTTATCGAGGAAGACTGCAAGCCCGGTCAGGACATCCACTCCGCTATCGGTCTGGACGACACTTCCATCGAGTTTGAGATCACTTCAAACCGTCCTGACTGTCTCAGCGTTATCGGCCTTGCAAGAGAAACTGCTGCTACTTACGGCACAGAACTGAAAGTCAATGCTCCCGAATTCAAGGGCGTTGACGGCGATATCAACTCTATGCTCAAAGTCGATATCCACAACACAGAAAAGTGCCAGAGATACTGCGCAGGTATCGTCAAGAACGTAAAGATAGGCCCTTCTCCAAGATGGATGAGAGAGAGACTCCGTGCCAGCGGTGTACGTCCTATCAACAACTTCGTTGATATCACAAACTATGTTATGCTGGAATACGGTCAGCCTATGCACGCTTTCGACCTCCGCTACGTTGAGGGCGCACACATCAATGTCCGCAACGCAAAGAACGGCGAGAAGATAATGACTCTCGACGGCGTTGAGCGTGAACTTACTGACGATATGCTTGTTATCGCTGACGAGAAGAAGCCCGTTGCTGTTGCAGGTATCATGGGCGGCGAGTACAGCGGTATCATGGACGACACTACTACTGTTGTATTTGAATCAGCATACTTCGAGCCTTCACAGGTAAGACAGACTTCCAAAAAGCTGAAGCTGAAGTCAGACGCTTCTTCACGCTACGAAAAGGGCGTTGACAGACTTATCTCAATGACCTGCTTAAAGCGTGCTTTCCAGCTTGTTGAGGAACTGGGCGCAGGTGAAGTTCTCAACACAGTTATCGACTGCGACTACACAGACAAGACTCCTGCTTCTGTTGAGTTCAACGCTGAGTGGATAAACAATTTCCTCGGCACTGATATCCCCGAGGCAGACATGATAAAGTACCTCGAGCGCCTTGAATTCAAGGTTGAGGGCGAAAAGGTCATTGCTCCGTCATTCCGTATAGATATCGGCTGCAAGGCTGACATAGCTGAGGAAGTTGCACGTATCTACGGCTACAACAACATCCCTTCCACCGACTTCCGTGGAGTTGCAAGGGCTGAATTCACAGAGGAGCAGAAGTTCGCACGTACACTGAGAAATGCTGCTGTTTCTCTTGGAGGATACGAGATAGCTACTTATTCTTTCGTTTCACCAAAGTACTTCGACAAGATCAGACTTCCTGAGGGAAGCAAGCTGAGAAATGCCGTAAAGATAGTAAATCCTCTCGGTGAGGATACAAGCGTTATGAGAACAACTACCATTCCTTCAATGCTTGACGTCCTCTCATTCAACTACAACAACAGAAACGATAAGGCCTGCCTCTTTGAAATTTCAAAGGAGTACCTCCCTGCTTCCGAGGAAAAGCCTTACATCAACGGCGATACACTCGCAAACAGCGGCAAAAAGAAGCACAAGTACCAGTATTCACTTCCTGATGAGGGCAAGGAATACATCCTCTATGATTGCGAAGATAATAAATCTGTCAACAGCGTAACCGATACCATTACTATCGACACAGCTTCATATAATCGCTCAGACCTTGTACTTCATGTATATACTGAGGATAATGCAGGCAATGTAAACGAAGTTGTACAGCAGATGGATATCGACGTAACAGAGCCAGAAGTAAAGATAGAATATCTCAATGATGATGAGAACAGCATCGTTGTTGACGGCGATAACACTTACTTCAACAAGTCACGTAAAGCAAAAATAACTATTGTTGAAAGAAGCAGTCATTTTAATGCTGACGGCGCAAGAGACAGCATTAAGATAAGGCCTGTCAATAACAGAGGTGAAGAAATCGCCTCGGCAATGCCTTTTATCGGTCAATGGATCGATACCCCCGATCCTTATGATACAGATAAGGATAT
>CADBAC010000065.1 GCA_902792495.1 Ruminococcus flavefaciens
ATATTTCAAACGACTATATGAACAGCATACTTGTCGGTATTTCGGAGCAGAGCAAGGCTCTCGGCTACGATGTGTATGCTTTCGTCATGGCTTTCAGCGTTGACGGAGAGGGACTTATCCAGAACGGCGAGGAGAATATCTTCACACTCCTGAATAAGGAAGTAATTGACGGTATCCTTCTTCTCGGCGGAAATTTCGCAGGTCAGACACTCCTCGACAAGCTGAGGGATCAGCTGATAAATGTGGGAGTTCCCGTGCTTTCGCTGGACTACGACTACGACTTCTGCGAGAGTATCTACGCTGAGGATCAGCCCGTTATCGAGCGCATGACAGATCATCTCATCGAGCATCACGGCTGTAAGGACATCATCTGTCTCACGGGCCCGAAAGGGAATACTCCCGCTATGTCCAGACTTGAAGGCTATCGGCATTCACTGGAAAAGCACGGTCTGAAGGTGAAGGACGAGAATATCGTCTACGGCGATTTCTGGAAGCCTGCCGCTCAGCGCCTTGCTAAAGAGATATCAGGCGGCAAACGTCCCATCCCCGACGCTATAGTCTGCGCTAACGATGTAATGGCCATGAACCTTTGCAACGAGCTTATCAGCGCAGGGATAAAGGTACCCGAACAGATAAAGATAACGGGTTATGACGGCTCAAGGGAAGCTTTCGACAATATCCCGTCCATCTCCACGGTTTTCCCCGAAAACACCCATCTGGGCGCTTCTGCGGTTTGCAGGCTCCATGAGATGATGACAGGGGAGAAGACCGAACCTGTGGACATAACAAAGGGTTCGCTGATACTGGCACAAAGCTGCGGATGCAGTGACGGTATCGGCTTCCTCGTCAGACACCGTGAGTTTTATCACAAAAACGTCGAACGCTATGAGAGGTTCTATCAGAAAAGCGGCATGATGGAGGGACTTATGCAGGCGCAAAGCCTTGAGGTGCTTCTGCATAGGATAGAGGAATATTCCTACGTCCTCAACGGCATCGACACCTATATGCTCTGCCTTTGCAGGAACTGGGACGATGTGGAAAACAACGACGACGATGACTATATCCGTGTGGGATACAGTCCCATGATGGATGTGCGCATGATAATCAGTGAGGGCACTGCCGAACTGGTGAACTATGAGTACATCTCCTCGGATATCCTTCCGCCGTTCATCACCGAAAATACGGAAGAACCCTCGTTTTTCTTCATTCTTCCCGTCCACTTCATGGACAGGTGCTTCGGCTATTCACTGTTCAGATTCCGTGACATGAGACTGGCTATCAGCATTGTCTTCGCTCACTGGAACAGAAACATCAACATAGCACTGGAATTCCTGCGTGTCAGGACAAAACTCATGAGCATAAACCAGAGGATCTCACTTAGTTCCATCCGTGACACTCTTACGGGTGTCTACAACAGAAAGGGATTCAACAGATTCTCGGAGAGTATGTTCAAAAAGGCACAAAGCGAGAAGAAGAATTTCTTCATTATGATGGCCGACCTTGACCTGCTGAAAGGAATAAACGACAACTTCGGCCATATAGAGGGAGATAACGCTATTATCGTAGCGGCAAATGCGCTGAATACCTGCTGTAAAAATAACGAGATATGCTGTAGGATAGGCGGCGACGAATACGCTGTTATCGGTGTGGGCGACTACCCCGATGACCTTATCAGTGAATACTTCGAGTATATTGAGGATTACTGCGAAAGGTACAATTCGACTTCGGGCAAAGGCTACAAAGTCGGAGTGAGTGTGGGATTTTTCTGCGAAGTTCCCAAGGAAACGGACAAGATAACTGCTTTCATAAATATCGCAGACGAGAGAATGTATGATAACAAGATAAGAAGAAAGAAAAACAGACAGTAAATTTTGCAGCATACGGAAAGAAGGAGAGGGCTTTCCGCTGCGATCAGGATTAGCGACAAAGACTGCGGGGGAAACTTCGCAGTCATTTTGTCGGCAATGAGGTGGAAAACATGAGTTATGAAAACATTGTCAAGGTGGGGGACGCTTCTCTGAACGTCTATACCGAAGGCAGCGGCAGTACAACTGTCGTATTTATGGCGGATCTGGGTATCACCAGCCCTGTGCTGGAATATCGTCCCCTTTACACGAAGCTGGCCGACCGTTACAGGACCGTCGTTATCGAGAAAAGCGGCTACGGATACAGCGGTCACATGATAAGCAAGAGGACCATTGAGAATCTGGTCATGGAGGACAGATACAGCCTTAAAGCCGCAGGCATCGAACCGCCCTATGTTCTGGCTGTGCACGGCTACGGCGGCATAGAAGCGGTATACTGGGCTACTCAGTACCCCGATGAGGTCAAAGCCATCCTCGGCATAGATATGGCAATGCCCGATCATGCCCTTGCGGTGGCTAAGGAATTATCCGAGATGAAGCGTCAGGAAATGGTCACAAAGAGAAGGGATTTCCTTGTGAAAGTCGCAAAGAAAGGCCTTATGTCAAAGCTTCTCTACAAGCAGACTCTTGACCTATCGGGTATCATGTCGGGGAGTTATCTGACAGATGAGGAAAAAGCGGAGTACAAGAAACTGTACTACAAGAATCTGCTGAACGAGGAAATATCAGCGGAATCGGTGCTTATGACCGAGAATGCGACGAAAGCCCATGACAGCGGAAAAGTCAGCTGTCCCATGTGTCTGTTTATCAGCGATATCAGCGGACAGATGAAGTCGATATCATGGAGGGAACTGTCGGTATCCTTTGCGAAAAGGCACAATGCCGAGTATCATCTCAGCGATGTGGGGCATTACATATATGCGAAGATACCCGATATTATGGCGGATACGTTCATGACTTTCCTTGAGAAGAATTGTAATTGATGCAGGGGAACTATATAACTTCCGATATTAAATTAAACGGGCAGTTCATGGAACATCGGGGGCGGCGTTCCCTACAGATTAATTCTTCTGACCAATTAAACTTTATACCTTGGGAATTGCGGGTTTGGTATTGACAAAATCCGTGATATATGATAAAATATAACAAATTGCAAAAGAAGCTTCGGTTTCAGAGCAAGATTTTTGACCACTGCGGGTGCGGTGTGTATGAGAATGGGCGGGAATGACGGCACTATGCGCTGTTTCACTGTTTGCCGCTTCTCCTTTCCGCAATACAAACCTCGCAGTCAAGGCCATACGGACAGCCGTGGTCAAATGCCGACTGCCGATATTTACGGCTGGCAACTTCTGTTGCCTTATTGATTTAAGAATAATTTATGAGTTTTAGCAAGCTTATGAAAGGTCAATAAGAGTAGTAAAAGGTATCTTTGCCTCTAACCGTGCGCTTATGCATATGATATTTCATGCACACATAGGCGGAAAGCTGATGTGTGCATTTTTTATTGATACTTCCGTTTCGGGAAGTATACGATTATTCACTTTTGAGGTGTGCGTATGGAAAATAAATTAAAGCTTTACGGCTTCAACAACCTGACAAAATCACTGAGTTTCAACATCTATGACGTCTGTTATGCCAAGAATCCCAAGGCTCAGCAGGAGTATATCGCCTATGTCGATGAGGTCTATAATTCGGAGCGTATCACCGATATCATGACCCACCTTACCGAAATGATAGGCGCTCAGGTCCTCAGTGTTTCCCGTCAGGACTATGACCCTCAGGGAGCGTCCGCTACATTCCTTATTGCCGATGATACCATGATACCGGCAGGCGGAAGCGAGACTGTTGCCCATCTTGACAAGAGCCATGTAACTGTACACACTTACCCCGAGTATCACCCCGATACAAGTATAGCTACTTTCCGTGTGGATATCGACGTAGCTACCTGCGGAAAGATAACTCCTCTCACCGCCCTTGACTACCTTATCGGAAGCTTCGATTCCGATATCATCACCATGGATTACCGTGTCAGAGGCTTCACAAGAAATCTTTACGGCGAGAAATTATTCATAGACCACGATATCACTTCTATCCAGAATTATATCGACGAGGCTATCCTCGACAAGTACGACGCTGTGGACATCAACGTATATCAGGCAAATATGTTTCATACAAAAATGCTCATCAAGGAGATAATCCTCCAGAATTATCTCTTCAACACCGATGTCCGTGAACTTGCTCCGAGAAACCGCCTCGATATCACCAATGCACTGAGAAAAGAAATGATAGAAATATTCAGCGGAAGGAACGTGTTTGGAAATGGCTGAACTCTCACAGGTGAACGCACCTATTTATGAAGCCCTTCGCAAATTCAGAAGAATGAGGGTAGTACCTTTCGATGTGCCCGGCCACAAGCGTGGACGTGGAAATATGGAACTGACGGAATTCCTCGGCGAGGACTGCATGAACGTGGACGTAAACTCCATGAAGCCGCTGGACAACCTCTGTCATCCCGTATCTGTCATAAAGGACGCTGAAATGCTGGCGGCCGAAGCTTTCGGTGCGGCCAACGCATTCTTCATGGTGGGAGGCACTACCTCCGCCGTACAGAGCATGATAATGTATGCCTGCAAGAGCGGCGACAAGATAATCATGCCAAGAAATGTACACAGAAGTGCGATCAACGCTCTCATCCTCACGGGAGCCGTGCCCGTTTACGTTAACCCCGATGTGAACCATCAGCTTGGCATCGCTCTTGGTATGTCGGTCTCACAGGTGGAGAAGGCGATAGAGGAAAATCCCGATGCCAAGGCGATTATGGTGAATAATCCCACTTACTACGGCATCTGCTCCGACCTTAAAAAGATAACGGAAATGGCTCACGCTCATGGTATGCTGGTGCTTGTGGACGAAGCCCACGGTACTCACTTCTACTTCGGCGACAACTTCCCCATAACCGCTATGGCGGCAGGTGCGGACTGCGCTTCGGTAAGTATGCATAAATCGGGAGGAAGCCTTACACAGAGTTCATTCCTCCTCATGGGAAAGAACGTCAACGCTGACTATATGCGTCAGGTCATCAACCTCACCCAGACCACCAGCGCATCATATCTGCTTCTGTCCAGCCTTGATATTTCCCGTAAGAGACTGGCTCTCAGCGGTAAGGAGATCTTCGCAAAGACAGTGGAGATGGCTGAATATGCCCGTAAGGAGATCAACGATATCGGCGGATATTACGCCTATTCCCGTGAACTCATCAACGGCGACAGCATCTACGACTTCGATGTGTCAAAGCTGAGCATCTACACTCTCCCCATCGGACTTGCAGGCATCGAGGTCTATGACCTCCTCCGTGACGAGTACGACATACAGATAGAATTCGGCGATATCGGCAATGTCCTCGCTTACATTTCCGTAGGCGACAGGGAGCGTGATATCGAGCGCCTGATAAGTGCCCTTGCGGAAATAAAGCGCCGCTTCGGTAAATCGGGCACAGGTATGCTTACTCAGGAGTACATCAATCCCGTAGTTGCCGAAAGACCGAGAAAGGCCTTCTATGCAGACAAGGTGTCGCTCCCTCTCGACGAAGCGGCAGGCCGGGTTTGCAGCGAATTTGTAATGTGCTATCCTCCGGGTATACCGATCCTTGCTCCCGGAGAGCTGATAACTCCCGAGATAATCGAGTACATCCGATATGCCAAGGAAAAGGGCTGTCAGATGACGGGCACCGAGGACCTTAACATCGAAAGGCTGAATGTTATCGTATGAGCGGAAAAAAACGTCTCAGGCTGAAACTGCCTTTCAGATATATCCCGCCGCTGATAATAGCGGATATGTTCATCAAAGCCATAGTCACGGGATTCTTCATGGGAAAGAAAAAGCTGTTTTTCGGCGGCCTTTTCGGATTCTGCCCCCACATCAACAGGGAGCAGATGGGCATAAACCATGAGCTTGCCAAGATAGGTATGCATATCAGCAACGGTGCGAATATCGTGCTGAATATTCTTATCATAGTCTTTGTCGGAGGACTGCTGATACGTCTCAACCGCAAAAAGATCTACGGCAGGAGGTTTGCCGTGGGTTCGTGTATAGGCATGGCGGCCTGTATATGCTCGCTTCTCGATAAGATAATATGGGGCGGAAGTCCCGATTATATGTACATCATCAACGAATACATAATCGACCTTAAAGATATTTATATGTTCGCAGGAGTAATAATATGCAGCGTAATTTATCTGCGGACAGAACTTACCAAAGGATCAGAGAATAATATCCTAACAGCTAACGGAGGTAACGATCAATGAAAAAGATAGAAAGAGAAATGACAATAATGATGGGAACTGTGCTCAGCTTCTGCCTTTCCCTTTTCGGCACACTTACATCGGGACAGTTTTCCGTTCCCTCATTCCTTGTGAGCTTCGTGCTCAGTCTCATTCTCTGCTTTATCATCGGCATGATAATTCCGCTGAAAGGCATCACCGACAAGGTGACAGGCTCAATGGGACTTGAAAGAGGCAAACTCAGCACAAGAGC
>CADBAC010000066.1 GCA_902792495.1 Ruminococcus flavefaciens
CGGCAGAGTCATAAAATCATTCGGAAGCAGTTATCTGGAGGCTTATCAGAAACTCCGTGACCGCCTTCTCGGATTCGGTTACGGCATGGAATGCTGCGGCTCACTGATAAACGCCGTACAGTCGGGAATGATGGCGCAAAGCCCGAAGGTATATCTGGTAAAGATGGGTAAGCAGGCTAAACTTGATGATATCGCCGGAATATGGGACAAATGCGATATTTCCGATTTTCCCGACACCGCCGCTCAGAATGCATTCACTGAGCAATGGTTTGCAAGCCTGAAGAAATAACAGTTCACAGGAGGATTTCATGCAGCACGAAGATTATATGAGAAGAGCCCTTGAACTTGCTCAGAGAGGTATGGGCTTCACCTCCCCTAACCCGATGGTGGGCGCTGTCATTGTCCGTGACGGTAAGATCATCGGTGAGGGCTGGCATAAAAAATACGGCGAACTCCACGCCGAGCGCACGGCTTTCGCTTACTGCGACGAAAACGGCATCGACTGCACAGGTGCGGATATGTACGTTACACTCGAACCCTGCTGTCATCACGGCAAACAGCCGCCATGCACCGATGCAGTCATTGAACACGGCATAAAGCGTGTGTTCATCGGTTCGGCTGACCCATCGGTTCGGCTGACCCGAATCCCATGGTATCAGGCAAGGGAGTGAAGATACTCCGTGAGCACGGCATCGAGGTGGTCGAAGATGTTCTCAGGGAGGAATGTGACGCTGTAAATGAGATATTCTTCCACTGGATAACCCATAACTGGCCTTTTGTCACCGTGAAATATGCCATGACCCTTGACGGCAAGATCGCCACACGCACAGGTGAATCAAAATGGATAACAGGCGAAGAAGCAAGAATGGACGTTCAGCGTGAAAGGCTGAGGCACTCCGCAATTATGGTCGGTATCGGGACTGTTCTTGCCGATGACCCCATGCTTACCTGCCGCCTTGAAAATGGTCGTGACCCCATAAGGATAATCTGCGATTCAAGGCTGAGAATACCACTTGACAGCAATATCGTAAAGACAGCCAAGGAAGTTCCGACTATTATCGCAATGACAAACTTCAACAAGAAAGATAACCGTGAAAAGTGCGAAAAAAGGCATATCCTCGAAGAAATGGGATGCAGGATAATTTCGACCAAGGCAAACTGCGGTCACGTTGACCTGTATACTCTGATGCTGAAGCTCAGGGAAATGAAGATCGACAGCATACTTGTGGAGGGCGGCGGTGAACTGAACGACTCACTGTTCCGACATAAACTGGTACAAAGAGTCAAAGCTTACATAGCCCCGAAGATATTCGGCGGCAAGGACGCTAAATCTCCTGTTGAAGGATGGGGGATCCCCACTCCAAATGATGCCTATATGATAGAAAACACGCAGATAAGGCGCATAGGTGAGGATATCCTCATTGAAGGAAGGGTGGCTTACAAGTAATGTTCACAGGTATAATCGAAGAAATCGGCACTGTCAAAGCCGTTCAGCACAGCGGCAGCAATTCGTTCATCCGCATAGAAGCGAAAAAGGTGCTGGAGGACGTTCACCTCGGCGACAGTATCGCAGTAAACGGCGTTTGCCTCACTGTCACACATTTCGACAGCACTACATTTCAGGCTGATGTTATGAACGAGACACTCAGCCGTTCATCTCTCGGAAGCCTGAGAAACGGCAGTCCTGTCAATCTTGAACGGGCAATGGCGGCAGGCGGACGCTTCGGCGGACACATAGTCTCGGGACACATCGACGGCACAGGCACAGTTTCCGATATCCGCAATGACGGCATAGCTGTCTGGTATACCATCTCGGCAAATGCTGATATACTGCGGTATATCGTTGAAAAAGGCTCCATTGCCATTGACGGTATCAGCCTGACAGTTGCAAAAGTGACGGACGATTCTTTCAGCGTTTCCATAATCCCCCATACCGCAAGCGTTACCATACTCGGCACAAAGAAGACCGGCGACATCGTAAATCTCGAAAATGACATCGTAGGCAAATACGTCGAAAAGCTTATGAAGCCCGCACAGGCTCAGAAAAGCGGTCTTACTATGGAAACTCTGGCAAAAAACGGATTTATCTGATGGAGGATAAAACTAATGTGGAAAGATCTGCCTGAACAATGGAAGGCTGTATTTGAAGAAGCATGGCGTTCCCTGCAAAAAGGCAATGTGCCTTCGGGATCGGTGATATACAACAAAAGCGGAGATATCATCGCTTCAAGCCATAACCTTTTCAGAGAATCCGCTGCCAATCCTTACACTGCACACTCATGCATCAATGCCATAAATCAACTTGACCAGAAAAGCGTGGAATCGTCAGAGAAAATGGTGCTTTATACTTCAATGGAGCCCTGTTTGATGTGTCTCGGAGCTGTAGTTATCAGCAACATCAAGGAGATACACGCAGCCGCCCGTGACCTTTTCTACGGCGCATCCCATTGTCTCTACAACGACAATTCGCTGATATCGAGCAATATCAGCTACCATGCAGAAAGCGGAGATATCGAATTCTTCCAGATAGTTCTGCAAAGCTGTTTCGAGATACGAATGATAGCCATGAAACACAGCACCTACATTCTCGAATGCTACAGACGTGCCAACGGAAGTGCTGTTGAAGTTGCCGAAAAGCTGTATCTCAGACGCACGCTTCAGCAGATGTTATATCAGGACCGCCCCTGTTCGGAGGTCTATGATATGATAATGGAGCTCAAAGACGAAAATCAATTCTGACATCGGAGGTTTTATTATGTGGAAAGATCTGACATTTCAATGGCAGACTGTCCTTGAAGAAGCATGGACAGCATTTACAAATGGCAGTATCCCTGTGGGAGCAGCTGTTTTTGACAAAAACGGCGATCTTCTCGTCAAGGATCACAACAGAAGAAGCGAGCCGCAGACTCTCAATCCGAGGACTGCTCACGCCGAACTGAATGTTCTACAGCATATAGACTGCCGTGGCGGACTGAATATCCGTGAAATTCAGCTGTACACATCAATGGAGCCATGTCCTATGTGTATGGGTGCTATCGTCATGAGCAACATCAAGTCACTGAACTGCGGTTCACACGACAGATGGTGCGGTGCTCTCCATCTTCTCGATACAGACCCATACATGAGGTCACAGCATATCTCGGTCAGTGAAATCCCTGAGGAGACCGAATTCTTCCAGCTTGTACTGTCAAGCTATCACGAACTGAAGCATATCCGAAAGGGCGGAAGTCCTTCCGTACTTGATTGCTTCAGAATAAGCAGTGCCCCCGCCGTAGAAGCTGCGGAAACGCTCTGCAAGAACCGTGTCCTTGATCAGTATGCGCAGATGAATAAGCCTTGCTCAGAGGTGTATGACCTGATAATACAGATCAAGGAGGAACAAAATGTTTGAATACAACACAATAGAAGAAGCGGTCGAGGCGCTGAGAAACGGCGAAATAATCCTCGTTACCGACGATGAGGACAGGGAGAACGAGGGCGATATGATATGCGCCGCTCAGTTCGCTACTACCGAAAACGTCAACTTCATGGCCGCTCACGCAAAGGGACTCATCTGTATGCCTATGAGCATAGAACTTTGCAATAAGCTTCATCTGCCGCAGATGGTGGATTACAATACCGACAATCACAGCACAGCTTTCACAGTGTCCATCGACCACGTTGAGACTACCACAGGCATCTCAGCCGCTGAGCGTGGATTCACAGCACGTATGTGCGTTGACGATAACGCAAAGCCTGAGGATTTCCGCAGACCGGGACATATGTTTCCGCTCACTGCCAGGAAAAACGGCGTACTTGAGCGTGAGGGACACACAGAAGCTACAGTTGACCTTATGCGTATCGCAGGGCTGAAAGAGTGCGGTCTCTGCTGTGAGATAATGCGTGACGACGGCACTATGATGAGAGCCGCTGAATTGCAGGAAAAGGCTAAGGAATGGGGCATGAAGTTCATCACCATACAGGCTCTCAAGGACTACAGAAAAGTCCATGACAAGCTGGTGGAGAAAGTGGCTGACACAAAGCTTCCCACTAAGTACGGCAATTTCCGTGCTATCGGCTTCGTAAACAAGCTCAACGGCGAACACCATGTTGCTCTTGTCAAGGGCGATATCGGCAACGGTGAGGACATCCTCTGCCGTGTACATTCCGAGTGTCTCACAGGTGATGCTTTCGGCTCACTGAAATGCGACTGCGGACAGCAGTTTGCCTCCGCTATGACACAGATAGAAAAAGAGGGACGTGGTATCCTTCTCTATATGCGTCAGGAGGGACGTGGAATCGGCCTTATCAATAAGCTTCGTGCCTACGAATTGCAGGATCAGGGCATGGATACCCTTGAAGCAAACCTTGCTTTAGGCTTCCCGGGAGATATGCGTGAATACTACATCGGCGCACAGATACTCCGAGAACTTGGCTGCAAGACTCTGCGCCTGCTTACAAACAATCCCGACAAGGTGTACGGTCTCAGCGGCTACGGTCTGGAAATAAAGGAGCGTGTGCCCATACAGATGGACGCCACCGCTTACGACCTGTTCTATCTTAAAACAAAGCGTGACAAGATGGGACATATTCTCGATTATTGAGGTGAGGATATGCTAAGTACAATATTTTTTGTCATTATATGTATTCTTTGTGTAATAGCTGTAGTTGTCGATATCGGACTGTTCATATCATGGTCAAAGGCTAAAGAAAAGGTTTTCGTAGCGAACTGGATATCGTTCCTGACAACAATATTCCTGTGTGCCGTGAACCTTCTCCCCGGTGAAATTGACAGAATGTCGATCGCACTTGTGATAATGATGATACTTGTCATTCCGTGCGAGTTCACCTGTCTTTCTCCCGAGGGTATAAGAAATATGATATTCAGGAACGGCGGAATAGACCCTGTTGAAAATATCAGCTATGAGTACAAGAAAGGCTCTCTCGGGATGGAACAACTCTATATTTACAAGGGACAGTCTTCAAGAGGAACATATAATATCGGCATAAAAAAGCCCAAGACTGTGAAAATGCTGGCTGACTGGTACGGCAAGCACGGCTATGAGAATCCGCTCACAAAGTAACAGGGAGATATGATCTATGAATATATTCCAGATAATACTTACCGTGATAGCGGCGCTGTGCGATGTCTTTCTGCTGATATTCGACATATGTCTGCTTATATCATGGCTCAGGGCTAAGGAAAAAGCCTTTATCACCAACTGGACAGGATTTATATATGTACTGCTCGGTTTTTCCATCTTCATGACAAATAGCAGTCACTTGTACGGCTGGCTGTTTCTGGTAATGGTATTGCTGATGATACCTTCGCAGTTCACCTGCATTTCACCTGAAGGCGTGAGACTGCCTATATTCATCAAGGGCGGCATCGACCCTGTTGAGAATTACAGCTATGAGTACACCAAAAACGGTTTCGGTCACGAAGTTCTGCTTCTGTGTAATAAAAACGGAAAAAGCGGACTCCCCTACAGCATCGGCATAAAGAAGCCTAAGACTGTGAAAATGCTGGCTGACTGGTACGGCAAGCATAATTATGAGAATCCGCTTACAAAATAATTTTAAGGAGAATAAATATGAAAATTTACGAAGGAAATCTTATCCCAAAGGACATACGCATCGGTATCGTTGTTGCACGTTTCAACGAGTTCATCACATCAAAGCTTCTCGGCGGCGCTGTCGATACATTAAAGCGCCACGATATCCCCGAGTCTTCCATCGACGTTGCATGGGTGCCCGGTGCTTTCGAGATACCGCTCATTGCTTCAAAAATGGCTAAGTCAGGCAAATACGACGCTGTTATCTGCCTCGGCGCTATCATCAGGGGAAGCACATCCCACTATGACCTCGTTTGCAACGAAGCCGCAAAGGGCATTGCTCAGGTATCGCTCCAGAGCGAAATCCCCGTAATGTTCGGTGTTATCACTACCGAAAATATCGAACAGGCTATCGAGCGTGCAGGTTCAAAGGCAGGCAACAAGGGCAGCGAATGCGCTGAGGGCGCTATCGAGATGATAAACCTCATCAGAGAGATCGATGCCTGATGGCTAATCTTGTTTTCGATTACGACGGTACTCTCCACAACTCAATGCTGACATACGCTCTCGCTTTCCGTGACACTATGAAGTGGCTTTCCGACAGCGGATACATCGCCGACAGAGAATACTCCGACAAGGAGATAAGCTACTGGCTGGGGTTCAATTCCACCGATATGTGGGGGAATTTCCATCCTGAGCTTGATATCACCATACGTGAAGCCGCACGCAAAAAGCTGGGCGAGAATATGGCTCACCGCCTTGACAGCGGCGAGGGAGCACTCTACACAGGCGCAGAGGAAATGCTGACTGCTATGAAAAACGCAGGCCATACCCTCATTTTCCTCAGTAATTGCCGTGTCCCATATATGCAGCGTGCGAAACGCCTGTTCCGGCTGGAAAGATGGTTCGACTATTTCTACTGCTGTGAGGACTACGATTTCATCCCCAAGTATGAGATATTCCGCAGATTCGCTCCCGATCACAAGGGCGAGTATATCATCATCGGCGACCGTTTCCACGATATCGAAACCGCCGCACAGAACGGACTGAGATCCATCGGCTGTGCTTACGGCTACGGCTCAAGGGAGGAACTCTCCAAAGCCGATATCATAGTGGAAAGCATAACCGATATACCGAATGCCGTCGAAAAGCTGACAAATGCATAATAATAGGCACTGTTAACCGTGATGCTCGTATAGCAGTTTATATGTATTATTGAGGTAGACATTTTGAAGAAGATTCTTCTCGAATCTGTTTCC
>CADBAC010000067.1 GCA_902792495.1 Ruminococcus flavefaciens
TCTCTCCATCGACAGCGAAGGAGAGGGACTGGGTACTACCGTTACCATAACACTTACCGCAAAGAAAGATAAGTAACTATGAGCAATAAATCAAACGCTCAGCCCACTGCTGAGAAATTCAAATCAAAAATAGGCGGACAGGCTCTCATCGAAGGCATTATGATGCTGGGCCCTACTACAGGCGCTATGGCCTGCCGTCTTCCCGACGGTACTATCGACCTTGAAACATGGGAGGAAAACAACGGCAAGAACGCTCCCTGGTACAAGAAAACTCCCCTCGTCAGAGGATGCTGTTCATTTGTGACTTCCCTTGTCAAGGGCTACAAGTACATGATGAAGTCCGCAGAGAAACAGCTCCCCGAAGATGAACAGGAGGAGAACAAGGAAAAAGAGGAAAGCAGTGTCTACGATATCTTCATGTATATAGGCATACTCATCGGAGTGGCTATGGCTGTGGGACTTTTCGTCTTTCTGCCTAAGATAATAGTGGGATTCATCCCCGACGTGAAAGAACACCGCATACTCCGTTCAGTGCTGGCGGGTATCGTCAAGATAGCGCTGTTCGTGGCGTATATGGCTCTGGTAAGCCTTATGAAGGACATCCGCAGACAAAGAGATGCGGAACAAGCTTTATTTTACTTGTACTGCTGGTAGGCATATTCGTGATGTGCTTCGTACCGTTCACCGTAACATGGCAGAGAATAGTTGCTTCACTGGTGCTTCTGCCGCTGGTAGTGGGAATATCCTACGAATTCATCCGCCTTGCAGGCAACAACGACAATATCGTTACACGCATACTTTCCGCTCCGGGACTTGCTATGCAGAGGATAACTACCCGTGAACCCGATGACAGCATGATAGAGATAGCAATTGCCGCTCTCAAGCCCTGCATCCCTGAGGATAAGTCCGAGGATAAGTGGTAATGCAGAGAAAAGCGCTATATGACATATGCGGAGAGATACTGAAAAATTCGGGGAATGAGGACTGGGAGTTCGATACCCTGTGCATTTTTCAGGATATCCTCCACGACAAACATCCGCTTTTCCGCCCGACCGAAGAAGTCAGCGCAGAGGACGAAGAAAACATCCGTCAGCTGACAGAAAGACGAAGCAGCGGCTATCCGCTCCAGTATCTGCTGGGCGAATGGGAATTCTACGGCTACCCTTTCAGACTAAGCGAGGATGTGCTGATACCTCGCCCCGACACCGAGACTCTCATTGAAAACGTGCTGGAAATATGCCGCAGACAGGGCATGAGATCCCCGAAAATAGCCGATCTATGCTCAGGAAGCGGATGCATAGCCATAACGCTGAAAAAGGAACTTCCCCTTGCGGAGGTCTGCGCTGTGGAACTTTCCGACGGCGCTCTGGATATAATAAAGGAAAATGCCTCGCTGAATGATGCGGATATACGCATTATCAAAGGCGATGTGCTGAAAAAAGAAACTGCGGATATGTTCCGTGATATGGATATAATCGTCAGCAATCCCCCATACGTCACCGCAAAGGAAATGGCGGAGCTTCAGCAGGAAGTACGCTATGAGCCCGAAATGGCGCTATACGGCGGTGAGGACGGTCTGGATTTCTACCGTACCATGACGGCGCTGTGGAAAAATTCCCTTGCTGACGGAGGCCGGCTGCTCTATGAATACGGCGACGGTCAGCAGAACGATGTTGAAAAGATACTGAATGACAACGATTTTGAGAATATTACACTGAGCCGTGACCTTGCGGGTATCTTCCGCACTGCTTCAGCTCAGAAACGGAGGTAAAAAATGGCTAAGAAGGAACTTGCTAAAAAACCTACAGTAGTAAAAGCTGCTACCAAAGAAGACAAGAAGACTGCCCTTGACGGCGCTCTCAAGCAGATAGAAAAGAAGTACGGCGCAGGCGCTATCATGCGTCTCGGCCAGACAAAGACCCTCAACGTTGACGCTATCCCTACAGGCTCTATGACACTGGATATGGCTCTCGGTATAGGCGGTGTTCCCCGTGGACGTATCGTTGAGATATACGGACCCGAAAGCTCAGGTAAGACTACTGTTGCCCTTTCCATCATCGCTCAGGCTCAGAAGATGGACGGCGAAGTTGCTTTCATCGACGTTGAACACGCCCTCGACCCTGTGTACGCTCAGGCTCTCGGTGTAAATATCGAGAATCTCCTGGTATCACAGCCTGACAGCGGTGAACAGGCTCTTGAGATCGCAGAGGCTCTTATCCGTTCAGGCGCTATCGACGTTATCGTACTCGACTCCATCGCAGCTATGACTACCCGTGCCGAGATCGACGGCGAAATGGGTGACCTTCACGTTGGTCAGCTGGCAAGACTTATGTCACAGGCTATGAGAAAGCTGACAGCGGCTATATCAAAGTCAAACTGTGTCGCTATCTTCATCAACCAGATCCGTGAGAAGATCGGCGTTATGTACGGAAACCCCGAAACTACTCCCGGCGGCCGTGCGCTGAAGTTCTACTCATCGGTACGTATCGAAGTTCGCAAGGGCGAGGTAATCAAGTCAGGCACAGATATTGTCGGCGCAAGCACCCGCTGCAAGATCGTCAAGAACAAGGTCGCTCCTCCTTTCAAGGAATGCGAATTCGACCTGATGTACGGCAGCGGAATCTCACGTACAGGCGAAGTTCTTGACCTCGCCGTTGACCTTGATATCATCAAGAAGGGCGGTTCATGGTTCAGCTACAAGGATCAGAAGCTGGGACAGGGCCGTGACAATGTAAAGGAACTGCTGAAAAATGACGAGGCTCTCATGAAGGAGATCGAGTAGCAGATACTTGCCCGCAAGGACGAGCTGAAAGAATCCGTTGCTCCAAAGGGCAAGAAGGGCAAGAAGGACGGCGCAGAAGATGCTCCTGCTGAGGAAAATGCAGCACCGCAGAACGACAGCAGCGACGATATCCTTGCTGATATCGACGAGGACTTTGAGGAGTTCACTCCTGCTGAGGAATAATGAAAGTTACCAATGTTTCCCGATATAAGGGGACTACCTATGAGGTGGAGATAGACGAAAGCCGCAAACTCTACCTGCATATAGATATTATCACAGACTTTTCCGTCCGCACAGGCATGGAGCTTGAACGTGACCAGCTGAGGAAGATAGTCTACGCTTCAAACTTCCGCAGAGCCTATCAGAGAGCGCTGTTCCTGCTGGATTACCGTGACTACAGCGCAAAGGAAATGACGGAAAAGCTGATAAAGACATACAAAAGCGATACTCTTTGCAGTGCGGTGCTGAAAAAGCTGAAAGACAACGGCTTCATCGACGATGAACGCTATGCCGAGCGCATGGCGAGAAAGCTGGTGGAGACACGTAAATTCGGCTACAGACGGGCTGAGCGTGAGATAATGCTGAAAGGGATCGACAAGTTTACCGCCGAGGATGCCCTTGCAGTATACGATGACAGATTCAGCGAGAACCTTATGGAACTGCTGGAGACTAAGCATTCCCGTTATCTCACGGACAGCAGCGACAGAAAAAGCATCGAAAAAGTAAAAAATGCACTGGTGCGGTACGGATACGATTTCTCCGATATAAACCGTGCCGTTAAAGAATATTTTGAGAATAGCATATATGAGGAGGACGACTGATATGGCAATAAAGGTCGGCATGGTGTCACTGGGATGTTCAAAAAATCTGGTAGATTCGGAGAGAATGCTGTATAAGCTGAAATCTCACGGCTATCAGCTTGTGACAGAACCCGGACTTGCTGATGTGGCTGTGGTAAATACCTGCGGCTTCATAAAATCAGCAAAGGAAGAAGCTATAGAAACTATCCTTGAACTGGGCAAGCTCAAGGAGGAAGGCACTCTTAAAAAGATCATCATTACGGGATGTCTCGTTGAGCGCTACAAGGAAGAGGCTGCCGAGCAGTTTCCCGAAGCTGACGCTGTTATCGGTATCGGCAATACAAAGGATATAGTCGATGTCCTCGACCATGTGCTTGCCAACGAGAGATACGTCTGTTTCGCTCCGAAGCTCGATGCTGAGCTTTCCGGCGAAAGGATAATATCCACACTTCCCTTCTTCACATACCTGAAAGTAGCTGAAGGATGTTCAAACTGCTGTACCTACTGCGCTATACCGCTCATCAGAGGAAAGTTCAGGAGCGTCCCCATGGAGGATGTGCTGAAGGAAGCACGTTTCCTTGCTGAAAACGGCGTTACCGAACTGGTAGTCATAGCACAGGATACTGCTCTCTACGGAAAGGACCTCTACGGCGAGCCGAAGCTTGCGGAGCTTCTCACTGAGCTTTGCAGGATCGACGGACTTAAATGGATACGCACTCTCTACTGCTACCCCGAGCGCATAACCGATGAACTTCTCGACGTTATCGCCCGTGAGGACAAGATAGTGAAGTATATGGAAATACCGATACAGCACTGCAACGGCGATATCCTCTCACGCATGAACCGCTGGGGAGATACAGAAAAGCTGGAGGCTCTCTTTAAGCATATCCGTGAAAAAGTGCCGGGAGTGATACTCCGTACTACGCTGATAACAGGTTTCCCCGGAGAAACAGAGGAACAGTTCAATGAACTTGCCGAATTCATAAAGCGTGTGCGCTTTGACAGACTGGGCTGTTTCCCCTATTCCCGTGAGGAAGGCACAAGGGCAGCTGAATTCCCCGATCAGATAGACGAGGAGACCGCCGCTCACCGTGCAGATATCATAATGGAACAGCAGATGCTCATAAGCTGTGAGAACAACGAAAAGCTTATGGGATGCGAACTTGAAGCCGTTGTTGAAGGCTTCGACAAATTCGGCGAATGCTATTTCGGAAGAACTCCCCTTGACGCTCCCGATATCGACGGAAAGGTGTTCTTCACATCGGATGATCCACTTGAAATAGGTCAGTACGTTACAATAAGGATCACCGATACTCTTGATTACGATCTTATAGGAGAGGTGATAAGCAAATGAACCTTCCAAATAAGCTGACTCTTACAAGAGTTATACTTATTCCTTTCTTCCTGTTTTTCATGTATGTCAAAGTGCCATGCCATTATCTCATAGCCCTTGCCATATTTGCAGCAGCGTCGATAACCGATGCTCTTGACGGAAAAATAGCAAGAAAGAACAATCTGGTCACCAACTTCGGAAAATTCCTTGATCCGCTGGCAGATAAAGTGCTGGTCATCGCTGCGCTTACGGTATTCGTGGAATTGCCCGAGGTCAATATGGGCGCTATCCCGCTGATAATTATATCAGCAAGAGAATTCATGGTGTCAGGCCTGAGACTTCTTGCGGCAAACAGCGGTAAAGTCGTGGCGGCAGGAATATGGGGCAAACTGAAGACGGCTTTCACTATGGTGGCTATCATCGCTATACTCCTCTGGCTCAGCCTCTGCGGAGATTTCCACATAGACTTCCCCGAAGGCTTTGTTTCGGCAGTCAACGATATCATAACACCTATACTTGTGTGGATAGCAACTATTCTTACTGTAGTCTCGGGAGTGATCTACCTGAAAGGCTACTGGCATCTGATAGATGCAGATAAATAAGGAGGATAATAATGAAACACTGTGCAGGACAGATAAAATACCTGATCGCCATAAAAGAACTTACAGATAAGGACGAATATGTCAGATGCGTAAGTATATCCCGTCATCTCGGAGTTTCACGCCCCAGCGTCAGCAAAATGCTGAGATGCCTTGCAAACTGCGGATACGTCTATGAGGACTTCTGCAACAGCGTGGTGCTTACTCCCGAGGGCGAGGAGACCGTAAACGAAATAATGTCCAGCTTCAATGAGGTGTACACATTCTTCCATAAATTCCTGAAACTTCCCCATGAGGAAGCCCATGAACAGTCAATCAAGTTCATCACGGAATTCCCGAAGGATACCTGCGACAGGCTTAAACATATCGTCAAGAGAACGATGAAGAAAAGAGCATAATGAAAGGGCGCACACTGTGCGCCCTTTTTGTTCAGTCTTCAACGACATCTTGAGGAATATAAATAATCAGGGCGCTCGGAAAGCGCCCCTACAAATCGGATATTTATGTAGGGGCGAGTTCCGCTCGCCCGCTTACTGTTGAGGAAATAACATTTTTTCAGTCTTTATTATTTATTCTTGAATTTGTAGTAATGACGGCGGAAGAAGTAATATATACCGCTGAAAAAGTCCTTGCCAAAGAAAAGGATGATATTCGCAAAAGCCACAAGTATCAGCAGCTTTGCGCTGATACCGCCTATAATAAAACAATACACCAGATAAAGCGCATCAAGCAGGCCTATCCATTTTATCTTTACGGGGATGAGGAAGAATATCAGTATCTCGAAGTTAGGGTAAATTATGGCAAAGGCGAGGAAAAGGCTGAGATTCAGATAGACATTCGTTGCAAAGCCTGTTATGATACCGATTATTATTGTAGCTACAGTTCCTATGAGATAGAAGATGTTGAACTTGAAGCTTCCCCATTGCTGTTCAAGACCCTCACCGTAAAGCCACAGGAAGTAAAGTTCAAAGGCCGTGAATATGACGTTTCCGTTGTAGGGCGGAAGTATCAGGAATGAAATCAGCCTCCACACCTGACCGTGTTTTATCGCTTCAAGGTCGAAAGTCAGCATAGGCTGTATGAAAGTGGTGTTATCGGGGTTCATCGACAGCACAAGGTCGAAAATATACACCGCAGCCATTCCGATGACGATGAAAAGCATCAGTCCCGATATGGAATATTTTCCGAATTTGCGTTCAAGCTTGTCAAGCATTTTATTAAGCATAGATTCTCTCCGTTTCATGATTATTTGATGTAATAATTATATTACCTTGAACAGGGTTTGTCAAGGAGACAGAGCGGTATATTCACGGCAACAGCGTTTACTTTTAAATAAATAATAAAAAACCGCCGAAGGCGGCATTCCGGGTTCAAGGGGGATGTTATCTCCCTTGCAGGGGGTGAATGAGGGGGACAGCGTCCCCCTGACGAAGTAGT
>CADBAC010000068.1:0-6321 GCA_902792495.1 Ruminococcus flavefaciens
TAACTTACTGCGCTGTAGTCGGCATCAAGCTTCTCAGCCACAAGATAAGCATATGACTTCATGAAGTTCTCTGTTGTGGTCTTGAAGTTCTCGTACTGGTCCTTGCCCTCAACACCGTAAGCGCAGGTAATTGAGTCGCCTATGAACTCTATCCTGTACTTCTTCTCAGCAGTCGGTGCTATGGGCATCTGGGAATCTGAATCAACGGTCACGTTCTTAATGCCTATCGCTCCGTTGTTAGCTTCGGAAAGATGGATCACCTTTACAGTCGCAGTTCTTGTGGCACTGCCGCTGAACAGTTCGATCTTCTTCGACTTTTCGCCCATTGTATCGTCAACTATGATCTTGCCGTCAACAAGAACAGCATATCTTGAGCGGTAGTCAGCGCCGTTGGATGTACTGCTGTCGCCTGCAAGTTCTATCTCTGCGGAACGTCCTGTTACGGTAAATTCAACAGCACTTCCGCTGTGTACCAGCCATGTAACACCTCCGCTTTCGAGATTTCTGCCCACATAGCGGACATTGCCCTCGTTGATCGGGAAAGTGGAACTTGTATACTCGCCTGAGGGCTGGGCTACAGCCTTACGCATTTCGATAAGGTCAAAAACGTCCACTACTTTGTCTCCGTTCACATCCTGTTCTGCCGTTATCGCAGATTCACCGTGAAGCGAATGTGCCAGACCGATAAGGTCGTTGGCAGTGTACTTCTTTGCCGCAAAAGCTGTTGTGCCTACAGCTGAGACAGCGGTAACGACTGCGATGGCAGATAAAAATTTTTTCTTCATGTTGATCACTCCTCATAATTTCCGTTACACGGATATATTTAATTATACCATGTAATTATGTATTTTTCTACTTTCAGATTAAAACATGGTATCAATTAGCTAAAGTTATTAACTCAGCCTAAAGTTCAGGGGCAGATAAAGATCTGCCCCTGATAGATTAGAACCTGTCCACATAGGATGAATGCACGGATTATCAGGCATAATTTTGTCGGTGACAAGGCAAAAATCCCTATGTGGACAGTTCCTTATTTAACGTACTGTGAAAGTCCGTTGATATTCTGTCCCTTGACATCATTTGCAACAAGGCCTGCGATTATATTCGCACCCTTTTCGCAGAAGTGTGTGCCGTCGGTAGAACCTGCAACTGCGCCCATGAGATGATAGCTCTTGGCTGTATCGTATCCCACTGAATTGTAGTGGTTGACCATAAGAGTATTAAGGTCGATGCATGGGATGCTGTACTTGCTTGCCAGCTTCTTGCAGGCATCGCAGTACTCGTTGTAGTTGTTGACGAATCTGCCGTTTGAGTAGGACTTCATATTGATCGTAGTGGTCACAAGGATAGGAGTTGCGTCCTTTGCCTTAGCGCCCTTGATGAACTCTGTCATGTACCATTCATATGAACCTGATGACGGATTGTTGACATTTCCGCAGATAGGAGCGTATCTGTCAGCATTTGCCTTGCCTGCGTCGTTGATAGCGAACTGTATCATAACGAAATCGCCTGCCTTGAGGCTGTCCTCGATGGTCTGCCATCTGCCCTCGTCGTAGAATTTCTTTGTGCTTCTGCCTGCGATGGACTGATTTGAAACTGTCACATTGTCTGTGAAGTAGTCGCCCAGGTAGTAGCCCCAGCCCTGCTGAGGAGCGTACTGTGCACGGTAACTCTGAACTGTTGAGTCGCCTGCGATGTAGATAGTAGGCTTGTCGGATGTATTGCCCTGCTGTTCCTGTGAAGGATCGTATGTCTCGGCATATGGCTCGTCTGTCTGTGTCAGTGTGATGTAGTCCAAATTAGGACCGCCCTCGGATGTGAGAGACTCGAATCTGATCGTATTCTGTCCTGCCTTCAGAGGAAGAACGATTCCGAATTCAGTCCAGTCTGTCCATGAACCTGTTCCTGTGAATGACTGAACCCAGTAATTCTGAGTATCGCCGTTGACAGTGACCTTCATCTTTCTGTCGTTGGCTGAACCGTTTGCGAAACGGATATGTGTCATATAGTTGCCGTCCTGAGCAACATTTACGGTGAAGTCAACACTGCTTCCCACGGTATTGTCAAGGTTGAGATAACCTCTCTGATCGGTATAGCCTGCATTTGTGGTCTCGGTCATACCCTGATCCCATTTCTGGTCAACAGCAAAGATGTACGGTGAAGCCGTAGTCTCGGTAACTGTTGTGGTTTCGGGCTCATTGTAAACTGTTGTTGTGGAAACGGGTGCAGGGATAGTTACGTTAACGTATTCAACAGGCGGAAGCTCAGCAAGACCCAGACAATAGCGCTGTATGAACTGTGCATCGAGAACTGTTACACCGTCGCCTTCGCCTGTAACATCAGCGTTTACTCTGCCCTTGTCGGTAAACTGATACTTGCTGGGATTAGCCATAGTCTGCATGATGAGTACGGCATCGGAAATATCAACTATTCCGTCGCAGTTAGCGTCACCGGGGAACTTCTGAACAGCAGTTTCAGACTGAGGAGGTGCTGTTTCCGTAATTGTAGTTGTAACAGTCGTTGTGACTGTAGTAGTTGTTGTGGTAACTGTGGTAGTTTCGGTCGTGGTGGTCTCCTTTGGATAGTCCACTTTTTCAAGTACCCACTTCTGGCAGTTGTGACCGTTAGTCTCCCACTGCTGGATATTTGCACCGCTTTCGGTCTTGGCACTTACTACCTCCACAGCACAAGCGTCACGGGATGACCTTGTAAGGATAGTATAGGTGTCGTCGCCGTTGTCCTCGAACTTGAAGAACTGGTCGCTGTAGCCGTTTTTCTGAGCAATGACGATGTTTCCGCCGTTTTCTCTGCTTCCCTGGTCAACATAAAGATACCATGTCTTGCCGTCGCCGAGATTTGAGTTGACGTAGTAGTAATCGCCTGTAGCCTGAGTAAATGTCCATGTATTATGTGCAGCAGGCTCGTTTGCGCCCCACTGCTGAACGTTTGCGCCTTCCGAAGCATCAGCGCCGCCGACTTCCATGTAAAGTCCGCTGTTGACATTTTTTATCATGAAGCTTGCGCCTGCTTCCGGAGCGAATACTTCCTTGGGAGTAACATTTCCTGCATTAAGAAGGAAGCCGCTCATCAGCTCTGCCAGCTTTTCAGCGCCCTTCTTGCTCTGGTGGAGGTCGTCGTTTGAGCCGTTAGCCTGTATTGCGTAATATGAAGCCATTCCCTCATAGCCGACGGAAAGACCGAAATCCTGCCACTTTGTAAACAGGTCGAATACCTCAACATTCTGAGCCTGACCGATGGAGTCAAGCTGTCCGCCGAACCATCTTCCGCCCAGCTTCGGGTTTCTCTGGAGGTCGCCTCGTCTGCCCTGCTGTTTTACAAGATATACGGTCATTCCCTTAGCCTTTGCCTTCTTGACCATATCCGTAACAGTTGCGGTATATTCGTCTGCATTGGAATAATTGGTATCGTTGATACCTATGGAGATGATGTAGATATCGCCCTGTTTTCCGTAGTATTCCACAGGCTTGAACTGTCCTGCATCCACGAATCCCTTGGCATACTGACCGCTGGCAGCAAGATTTCTTATCTCATAGGTCTTGGTGTCAACATAATTTCCGAGGAACTGTCCCCAGCCGTGCTGAGCAGTATCTGCTGTGTTGTAGTAATTTGCAACGGTCGAGTCGCCGCATATCCAGATAGTAGGCCTGCTTTCGCCTGTTGTATTGAGCTGAGTGATCTCCATAGCGGATATGGAATACTCACGGTTTGTCATTCCTGCAACAGCCTGAACGTTCAGCTGTCCGTCCGTAACGGGGATCTGAATAGTCTCAACTGCGTTATTGCCCGTCAGATTTATCATCTGGGGCATACCCTCCATCATAATGGTGGTACGTGGGGAATTACCTGTAATCACCTTGATCTGGTAGAGTCCTTTCGGAAGATCAACGTTGAAAGTATTGTTTGCGGAGCCGTTTGTGAATTTTACAGCATCATTGAGTGCTCCCGAGCCGCCTGCGCTTACATTGGCAACTCCGTTTGTCTGAGCGAAGCCGTAGCCTCTGCCCGAATTATAGCCGTCGGAAGCAGATACACCTGTGTATCCTCCCGCAGCACCTGCGCCGCCGAAATCGAATTTCCAGTTTCCCTGAGCGGCATTTGCTGAAATGTTATTCAGCGGTATTCCTGCAAAAGCAGAAAGTGACAGTGCCAGCGAAGTAAGTCCGCTGAGCAGTTTTTTGTTTCTCATAGAATATCCCTCCTGATATTTGGATAATATCTGATCTTCACTTTTAATTATATCATTCCTTGTTCATTAAGTCAACCGATAGCATATGATTATTTGGACTTTTTTTCAGACTTTTTGTGCCATATTACCAACCAATATGATTTATGATATCATACTTTCGCAAGTCAACTGTGACTGATACGACATAACAAATGATACAACCTACGTTTATTTATACATTATTAATAGAATCCGATTGATTATGCCGCAGGCTTTCATGTATAATAAAGTGGAGAAGGAGATGATACCATGGCTGACAAACCCGTCCACAGCGGTCACAGGCAACGCATGAAACAGCGGTTTCTCAACTATCCGCCCGAATTCATGTACGACCACGAACTGTTTGAACTTGCACTTTTCTATGCCCGTCCCGTTGTCAACACCAACAACAGCGCTCATGCCCTGCTTAAAAGCTGCGGCTCGGTCAGCGGAGTTCTCTCCTCCGATATAAGCGAACTTGAAAAGATCGACGGTATAGGCAGAAATTCCGCTGTTTTCCTGAAAATACTCAGCGAAGGAGTTATGCGTTTCCTTGCTAAGGGCTGTGAAGATATGGTGCTCGATACCTTTGACAGCATACGCAGTTTCTTCACGGAATACTTCTCCGATGCGGACTCCGAACTGATGTGCATTGCTGTTGTTGACGCATCTATGGCTCTTGTGAATACTGTGTGCCTCCCCTACAGCGATGTTATATCGGGAGCTATCGGCCACCGTGAATTAGCGGAACTTCTCATAATGCGCAGAGCCTTCCGCATTCTCACAGGCATTTATCATCCGCTGGGCTGTGGATTTCCTCAGTCCGACGACTTCGGTATAACTCATTCTGTCTCCGAATTATGTTCCACCCTCGGCATAGAACTTGTGGACTCCGTAGTTTGCTGCAAGACCTCAGCATATTCAATGAGGAGCAGCGGCGCTTTCAGTTTCGGGAGGTGAGATATGGCAGACAAGCACCCGTATCTGGATAAATTTCTCAGCGAGGGCGGTCCGGCGCTGACTGACAAGGAATACCTGACGCTTCTTCTCAGCTATTGCAGCAAACTTTCTCCCGAGGCGGCTGCGGACGATCTTCTGAAGGTTTACGGCAGTTTCAGCGCCATAGCAGATGCCGACTCAAAACTGCTGGCAAACACCATCGGCTCTGTGGATGCCGCTGTTCTGTTCAGGCTGATATCAAGGCTTTCCACACTCTATGTTACCGAGGAAAACGGAGTTCTGCGCCTGAAAAGTTCCAAGGACGCAAAGCTTTATTTTTCGGGAATATTCACAGGTGCCGCTACCGAGAGAATGGTCATCGCCGCAGCGGACAGAACGTTCCGTATCACTTCTACCCGCACTCTTTATTCCGATTCTCCGCTGATGCTGAAAGCGGTATGCAGAGACATTGCTGACTTTGTCGTAACATCGAAAACCGACAGAGTGTTCCTTGCACATAATCATCCCATAGGAAGCGCATCGCCGTCCGCCGAGGATATAATGTCCACGCAAAAAATAATTGCCGCTCTCAGCAAACTGGGAACGGCATTGATAGATCATATTATAATCGGCAAGAACGGCGCTTATTCAATGAGGGACCGTAAAGTCTGTCCCCAACTTGACGAACAGCCGTCCTACGGCTATAAATAGCCATATCAGTCCTTTTTAACGATGGCGATGGCTTGTCTGCCCATTTCGGCATAGCGCACTTCAACCAGCGGACGTCCGAAAACTGTTGCAGGTCCGGAGGCTGACGGATCATTGAAATAATAGAAACTGCGGTCATGTCCCACAAGAACAAGGCAATGCTCGTTTGAGTACCACTTGAACTTCTCGCCTTTTTTCTTGCCGTCCTCAATGAACCACTGGTTCACCTCGTCGAAGTAAGTAGGCTCCATATTAAGGCTTCCCCAGAAAAGAACGGGGATATCGTTGTTGATGTACTCCCTGCATATCTCGTCAACGCTCCAGCCTTTCAGGTCAACTATATCATATTCATCCTTTGGCAGTATGCGTTTCAGTGCAGAAATTATCGCTCCGCTGTAGCAGCCGTAGCCGTCGTCCTCCAGCGGATCGCCTATGAAGTACATATCGGG
>CADBAC010000068.1:6352-7019 GCA_902792495.1 Ruminococcus flavefaciens
TCTATACCGTAGTAAGCCAGAAGCATGGAAGTGCTGACCAGTTCGCAGCCTGTTGGTAATTCCTTCTGCGAATAGAACGGAACGTCTATCACGTACTTCTCAGCCCTTGCGTCACGTTCAGCTGCGTCCTTTGCATCTGCATCGGCCTTCTCGATATCCGAGACCTTATCGCTTATGGCCTGAACGGCCAGTCCCTTGTCCATTATCTCATGGACAGGCACGAACCTGCGTGGCGCACCTGCACCGTTCTGCCGGAAATAGAATTCCGACAGCAGGGAGGATAGCAGTGCCAGAAGAACAGTAATACTGAACAGGACAGCCTTAAAGCCTGCAAGCTTTCTCTTTTTCTTAGCAGCCTCGCTGTTTCCCGAATAGCTTTCACGCCACTCGCTCCACTTCAGCTTTATAGCCTCAGCACTGAAATTCTCTTTCCAGAAGCCCTCAAAACTGATACGCTCAGCAGGCTCTGACGGCTTTTTATCCTTACGGAAAGGCAGCTCGTCCGCACTGAATATTTCGTCAAGTCTGCTCAGGATATCACGTATACTTTTCATATGGCGCTCCTTACTCAAAAACGTAATAATCAATCCAAAATCAACAAACAGTAATATTTCTCCATAACGCACACAAAGCCTGTCAGGTTATATTTTCCTGACAGGCTTAATAT
>CADBAC010000069.1 GCA_902792495.1 Ruminococcus flavefaciens
TGCTGCTTCTTCCGTATCTGCACTGCGTATAATCAGAATAAAAGCAGTTTCATGGTGAGGAATGAAATTAACAACCTCGCTTCTTTCGGGAGTTATTATCAAAGAACCGCAGCACATGTCAGCCTTTCCACTTTCAACTGCTGCAAGAATGCCGGAAAACTCCATAGATGTAAATCTGACCTTATAGTCCAGCTCCTTCGCCATCATAAGAATAAGTTCAATTTCCATTCCCTTTAGTTCACCGTCACCGTTCAGATAAGACATAGGCTCAAGACTGTCACAGGCGGCAACTCTTATTGTGCCGTTTTTTCCTTCCCAGTCCTGCACAGGAAGATTTTTTACACTGTCGTCAAGACCTGTCCACTTTTCCCACAGCTCATCAATGACACCTGCGCACACTTTATCATAAGCTGCCTGCCATTTGCTTCTCTCCTTGCTTCCCTTAGAAAAAGCGATGCCGAACTCCGCTTCTTTCAGCGGTTCCGGGAACAGTGCCAGAGAGGGATTCCTGTTTACAAACAGCTCTCCGACAGCCGTATTCTGTAAAAAGGCATCAGTCTTACCGCTTGTAAGTGCCAAAGCCATATCAGATGAGGTAGAATAATATGTAAATTCTTTGACATCAGGCACTTTTGAGCTTATAAGCTCCTCGAAAGGCGCACCTGTCAGCATACTTATGGTTTTGCCGCTCAGCTCGTCAAATGTTGATACTTCCGGCTTGCGTTCCTGTGGGGCTTCGGCATAAACCGTTATGCTCATCATCGTGAACAATATTACTGCCATAAATATGACAGTAAAGATGCGATAAGTTGTGTTTCTTTTCATATTGATCTCCTATAGTTAAAAAATCAATGCAATAACCCGAAGGGGGATCCTACAAACGGATTTTCTTCGGGTTAATTACTGTTTTCATTTTGGACTGCCGGTATCTGCTTTTTTAATTGCGGTGGATTTGTTAATTGCTTTCTTTTTTCTATCATAGATAGAAACCAGTATCGGTATATAGGTAAGTCCGGGCAGAATGAAGCCTATGTAATCATATTCGGACTGTACAAGCATATTGAATATAGCATGATAAAGGATAGCTGTACTCAGAAGAGCAAAAGTACCGCAGTAAAAAAACTTTTTCCGCTTCCTTACAAAGCTCATTCCATAGCCTATCATCACGGTGCAGACAGCGTGCATTAAAGCTGTTGACAGCCCCCTTATGATTGCCCAGCTTATTGTGACATTAGAAATGCTCTGAACAAGTACGACCATATTTTCAAAAAGAGCAAAGCCAATGCCAAGTGAAAAAGAGATCGGAGTAAGCTTTTCGATACTGTCTGAAAAAACAAAGGCATAAAACAGTACAGGCAAAGCTTTCAATACTTCCTCTGTAACAGGTGTTATCGTTGTTGAAACATAGACCATATCCTTGTCAACACTATTCAGGATCAATGTATTCAGCTCTGAAACAAACAGTGAAACAAACACACCGATTATCAGATAGCCCGATATCAGTCTTGATTTACCGTCCAGCAGCAGCAATGACAGCAGAAGGGGAGTTACAACACTGATAAAAAGTATGTAAGCTAAGATGTCCATTTATCCATCCCCTTCTTGACACTGGGTACAATTCCAAGTATAACTATACCCATTGCAGCAGCTATCAGCCACTCAAGATCCCAAATCTTATATATCAGCGCTATCATTTCAGCTTCACTGAGAAAACAAAAGATAAGCACGAGCAAATTATAGCTTTTAAGACATTTTATTATGCCGAGATCCACATCCGGCAAAAGAAAATGCTTCAGATTGAAGTAGCTTGCAGGCATAATAAATACAGTTGCTGCACCTGCCAGAATTTTTATAGGAAGTATTATATCCGAAAAGCAGATCGACGTGAGAAATATTGTAAGCGAAAGAGCAGGAGCGGCAAAGGCGGCGATACGGTATTTTCTTAGTTCCTTTGAGCCGTCATCGGCAATTTTGTCCATCAGTCCGAAATTCGCAGAGAAGAAAAACATCATGCCTCCTAAAACTCCTAAAATTCCCAACTGGAATTCCCCCTCGATCCTCCCGCCGGTTGCCATTTTAACAAGCTGATACATCCGTCCGAGTGCGATACAGCCGACAGCTCCCGTGACCATCTTGGGAAATACTGCTTTTTTTCCTCTGACCAATTTCCTTATTCCGTAGCCGAAGCCAATAAGTGCACAGACAAAAACTACTGTATTCGGAAATATATATAAATTCAAGTAATCACCCACTTCTTTCCGACAGTAATGTGCTTTCGGATAATACATTACTTAGTCAATTTTATCACAGAAATACATAATATACAACATCTGCAGATAAGTATTATTTGCACAGTGCCTGCGCTCTCAATTCGCGTTATCGCTCGTTACACTCGCTCTGATGGTAAGCTATAATTGGCTCCCGCGCCACAGGCTTTTGCCAATTTTACACTAAAATTATTTGTTTTCGGAATCTTCCTTATTGCTGCTATCCTGTTTTGAGTTTCTCTTTTTCATAACAATAACAACAGCAGCTGCAATAACAGCCAATACCGAAATAGATATAATTACAACTACCGAGCCGTTTCCGAATACAGATCCGATCACCGAAGCGTTATCTTCTGCATTTGCGTTATCGTGACTGTATCTTCCTGTGAATTCCTGACCGTTAAAGGATACTGTCGCAATATAGTCAGTATCGTCTCCGTCCTCGGTCTTTGTTATCCGGTCGCTGTTTTCAGTCTTTACGGTACTGATCTCTCCGCAGTTTTTGCAGGCAAAGGTCGCTTCTGCGGCTGTGCAGTCATCGTTCCATTTCCACTGAGGCTCATCATAGCTGTGTCCTGATGCAGGTATCTCTTCACCCTTGTCGATCCATTTTTTGCAGGTCTCACAGTATTTGGTCTCGGTATGTCCGGCTTCTGTGCAGGTCGGGAGCTTTTCGGGAGTAACTACAAGTCCCTGATGAACTTCCTCAAGCTCTGTTATTTCCTCATATCCGCAGTCCTCACATATTCTTATCTGCTCTCCCTTATGAGTGCAGTCGGGTGCTTTTGTTACAACAGGAGCACCGAAGCTGTGAGATCCCTTTTCGTAGGTCAGCTCTATCTCCGCATCCGATGTAATGTTTTTGAGTGAGCTGTCGGAAGAAACAAATTTATAGTGTCCGTCATCAGAATTCGTCTTGATTATCTCAGGGACGGAAATATCACCGCCATGTTTGACCGATTGTGAAGTATAAGGCTTCAGTCCCTCCGGGAGTGACATTATCTCGTCAGGATAATTCAGCGTCACATCATAAACATTATCTTCCCACTGTGCATAAAGAGTGACTGAACCGCCATCGGTCTCGGTAAGGTTCTTTACAAATACCCTGTTTTCAAATGCTGTACCTTTGCCGTTTGCCTTTGTATTCCATCCGACGAAATGCTTTCCTTTGTATATGAAAGAGTTGGAGGGCAGCCTTGTTGTTTTGTCGTATGTCATATTCATGAAATTGATATTGCCTGTGCCGCCGTTGCCGTTAAAATAGACAGTATATTTTATTGGTTCCGTTTCAGCAGAAAGAACTGCATCGCTTATGCTGAAGGTGAACTGATACTTTCCGTTATCATTTTTTTCGAGCTTTCCTGCGCCGGAGGTTTTTGTAAGTTCCTTGACCTTATAGCCCTTCGGGACGGATGTGAATTTTACGGGATCAATATTGACCCATTTGCCGGAAATATCATCAGCAGTAAGAAGCTCACTGTCTCCCATCATTACCTTTACCTTATGACGGAAAACAAAATATACGTCAAATGTTCTGGTAACAGTCGGTATAAGAAAATTGGCTGTTTTGAACGTAAGCTTATACTGACTCTGATGATCGACTCCCGAGGTACTTGTAAGTGTTATCATCTGACCGATGCCTGTGTCTCCTGTTTCATATCCGCCTTTTTCCCATTTATCCGTAGACGGGGAGGTGATGTTTTCCGCACTGTCGTATGTATATACCTTGCTGTAATCAAGGGATCTTACACTTCCGAAATTCCTGTGCCATACTACGTTATACTGATCTACAGCCGTAACAAATGCCTGACCCTGACATTTATCCGTTCCTGCCTGCTGATACAGCTTACCGAAGGGGTCGCCGTCCGGCAATACCTGCTTATCGTATGTCGAAATATTGATCTTCTGCGGGATAGGATAGTATATTCTGTCGATGGTAACTGTGTTGGTATCATTTGATGATGTGAAAATACCTGAATTGGAACTGATATTTTCCTTTTTTACATTGACACCGTTGACATATATCGTAACCTCACCTTCCCATTTACGAAGTGTGATACCGCCTCCGAAATCTGTGTAGACTTCAATTTTTGAAGGGAAAGCACCATCAGAGCAGAACATTTCGCTCTCAAATACATCCCCCGAATCATCCACTGACGACCTTATGTCCTGCCAGTGCCAAACCTCATACTCGCTGCCGGTACCGTAGTCCTTTTTTGCATAGAGCTTCAGCCACGCACTGTTCCAACCGTCAGCATCATTTATGGTCTTTATCTTTATTTTTGCCGTGTAGCCATATTTTGCTCCGGCTGCATTTACCTTGATAGCAGGTGCTAAAGAAACAGCACAAAGCAGCACCGAAATTATTATCAGAAAGCATATCCCTATCCGAAATACAGACTTCCCGGGGATTGACCGTAAAGCACTTTGCATATTACCACTCCGTTCTTTATACTAATATTCGACTCTGATTATATATTAACATAACAGGTGCGACAAATGTGTGACAAAAAAGAGAGGCTGTGCCAAGGCTGATACTGATCGTATCGTTTTTGGTTGTTTTGTTCACGAATCAAAAGAGGGAATAATAATATTAATAATTTCATGAGGCTGTCGCACATAGAATGGTTGTGAGACAGCCTCAAAATTTTTCTCTTACGTTAATAAATCAATTATAATGTGTAAATAATTCTTTTTTAGGTCGATTTTAACCGAAATGGAGATTGATTTTTTATATGAGATAATATATAATCAGTCTGAATAAAAACTTTTCAATGGAGGAAACCAACATGAAACAAACCTATAGAAAGATATTGGCAGTCATCCTTGCGGCATCGGTTGTAACAGTGACCGGTCTTTTGCTTACCGGCTGCAGTGAGCAAAAGAAGGACGCAGAGCCAACCTCGGCAACTGCCTCAGAGACAACAGCCGCAACTGAACAGCAGAACAATGACGCATCGCAGGTAAGTACCGACGGCAGTGCGGAGCAGTCAGACAGCGACAGTGAATCAGACTCCGACGGAGATACTAACGAGTCAACTGCCTCAGAAGCAACAGCCTCAACCACCTCAGAAACAACAGTCTCAACTGAACAGCAGAACAGTGCCGAATCGCAGGTAAATAACGACAGCAGTTTAGAACAGTCAGACAGCGACAGTGAATCAGACTCCGACGGATATATCGACGAAGCAACCGCTATCGCAAATGTCAGGTCGCTGGTCGGCTCCGGCGCGGAGATCATCAGCTCAGAAAAAGGTTACACATCCGAAGGCTGGGCAGCATGGGTGATCGTGGTTGCTCCGGTAACGACATCCGACGGTCCCGAAACCGTGACCTATTATTCGGGCTATCAGTTCTGTTATCCCGAAACAAGTTACAGAGATAATGACACGGATACAAATACCGATATCGACTCCGACGGTTATATTGATCAGGCTACAGCAATCGCAAATGTTAAACAGCAGGTTGGCTCCGGTGCGGAGATCATCAGCTCAGAAAAAGGCTACACTCCCGAAGGTTGGGCAGCGTGGGTTATCGTGGTTGCTCCGGTAACAGCATCTGACAATCCCGAAACCGTGACCTTTTATTCGGGCTATCAGTTCTGTTATCGCACAGACAGCGCAGAATAATAACTCTACAGCACGGAAATGTAACATAATACCGAATTAATATAACTTTGATGGATAACGAGAGTAACACCACGACTAAAAACAAAATATCTGCTTTCGTTACATTGGGATATTCTCTCTACCGAGCGAAATAGTTCAAGCAGAAGAAACAATCGAGACAAAAGGCGGACAGTTTGAACTGTCCGCCTTTAAGAATGGCATCACCTTAAACTAAAAACATCCTTTTCGGTATCAGCTTTATTCACAGCCTCGTCTGTTTTCCGGCTATTTGTCTATGGAAAGATTGCCTACCTTCTGTGTTGCGTCAATAAAGCCGCCTGTTATCTCGGCTGACGGTTTCACGCTGCCGTCCCTCCGCTGAACGAACATACTGATACGGTTATCTGTAATATATTCTCTTATCACCGGATTTTC
>CADBAC010000070.1 GCA_902792495.1 Ruminococcus flavefaciens
CCTTTCGTGAGAGATAATTTGTGGGAGCAAAACAGCCGATCCTTCCCTCGGTAAAAAGATTCATCATGTAAGTTTCAACAGCGTCATCGTAGTTGTGGCCGAGAGCAATCTTGTTACAGCCGAGATTTTTCGTTACATTGTGAAGCGCACCACGACGCATTCTGGCGCACAAACTGCAAGGATTCGGCTCCTTTCTCACATCGAAAACGATCTCACCGATCTGGGTCTCCACCACATGATATTCTATGTCATGCTCTGAACAGAAGTCGGAAATTGCCGAATAATCGCCTTTGACTCCTCCGAAGCATGGATCGAGAGTAAGTCCGACAATGTGATAATCAATGCCGATGAAACGTTTCAGCAGTGAAAGCCCGTACAGCATGACCATGCTGTCTTTTCCGCCCGAAACACCGACACAAATTCTGTCGCCATCATGAATGAGGTCAAATTCTTGAATCGCTTTTCGCATATGCCCGAGAATTTTCTGCATAATTACCTCCGCTATAAAATAAATTATATAGAAACATATTCATTAAATTATACCACGTATCGAAGAATTTTGCAATTATATATTGCAAAAAGTGTTGAAATGTATTATAATAAACATATAGAAACAAATGAAAGAGAGATAAATATGCCTTTTGATTTAAAAACTTTACTGATAGTCGGCGGCATTATGATCGCTGCAATTATTCTTATAGGACTTTTCCTGTACTTGTTTTTCCGCAGCACGTTTTACAGTATCAGAGCATTTTTCATTACCGATAACGGCAAAACAGGCGAACACGAAAAGCTTCTTGAACCTGTTACAACGGTCAAGCGACGCAGACAAAAGAGCGTTTCCGAGCCTCTTGTTGAGGTCTGTACACTTGTGAGAAAGTCCGACGACCGCCTGAGAATTATCGAAAAAGACGGCACGGAAAAGATAACCGATTCATATTACGAACTTGTTTTCGACACTCGCAAGCATGAGGAACTGCGCATCGTCTGTTCCGCTGAGGTTTATGACAAGATCCCATTTGAAAAAGAGGGCGCACTGACCTACAGGCGCAACACTCTGGTCAAGTTCAAATACTATGAAAAGAAAAAAGAGATCATCATTTCTGATTGACATTCGGGCGGCGATGAAGTCGCCCATATTTATTTGAGGTGAAAATTATGGTGAATTTCGGCAATGACTGGGACCAGCTGCTGAAAGGTGAGTTTGACAAGGAGTATTATCTGAAACTCCGTCAGACACTTATCAATGAGTACAGGACCCAGACTATCTACCCGAATATGTACGATATATTTAACGCAATGAAGCTGACTTCCTATGACAACGTCAAATGCGTTATCATCGGTCAGGACCCATACCACGGCGCAGGTCAGGCTCACGGACTTTCATTTTCTGTCCGCAAGGGGATCGCACCTCCGCCCTCTCTTGTGAATATTTTCAAGGAGATACGGGACGACGTTGGTATCGACAATCTCGGCAAGCACGGCGAACTTACGAAGTGGGCGGAAAGCGGCGTTCTTCTGCTTAATTCCGTGCTGACTGTACGTGCTGACCAGGCAAGAAGCCACCGTGGACTTGGCTGGGAATACTTCACAACTGACGTTATCAAGCTGCTGAATGAGCGTGAAAAGCCAATGGTGTTCATGCTCTGGGGCGGCGATGCCAAGGCAAAACAGCAGTTCATCACAAATAAACAGCACCTTATTCTCAAGGCAGCCCATCCGAGTCCGCTTTCAGCGTATAACGGATTTTTTGGATGCCGACACTTCTCAAAAGCAAATGCATTTCTCCGTGAACACGGAATGAGCCAAATAGATTGGAGTATTTATTGATATGAGCATTAAAGACCTGTTTCAGCAGAAAACTGTCTTCTCATTCGAGGTTTTCCCTCCCAAGAAGACAAGTTCCATCGACGTAATTTACAAGACACTTGACGAACTCCACGACCTGAAGCCTGATTTTATCAGCGTAACATTCAGCGCAGGCGGCAGCAGCAATAATACCTACGCTCTTGACATAGCATCAAGGATCAAAGAAAACGGCGTAGCACCGATGATACATCTTCCCTGTATCAATTACACCAAGGAAGAGATTACGGAAACCCTTGAGCAGATCAAGGCAAGGGGCATTGAGAATATCCTTGCGCTGAGAGGAGATATCAATCCCGATATTCCGCCGAAAAAGGACTTTGCTCATGCCAGCGACCTTATAGAATTCATCAAGGAAAAGGGCAATTTCGACATAGCAGGTGCCTGCTATCCGGAGGTTCATCCTGACGCAGATTCAATAGTTGATGACCTCCGCAACCTTAAAAAGAAAGTGGACTCAGGTGCTTCACATCTTATCTCTCAGCTATTCTTTGACAATGATGCATTCTATCAGTTCAGGGAAAAGGCAGAACTTGCAGGTATTGATGTTCCGATAGAAGCAGGTATCATGCCTGTAGTAAACAAGAATCAGATCGAGCGCATGGTAACGACCTGCGGTGCAAGTCTGCCTAACAAGTTTGTGCGGATCATGCAGAAGTACGAGCACAATCCCGAGGCGCTGAGAGACGCAGGAATTGCATACGCAGTTAACCAGATAGTAGACCTTGCAGCAAGCGGAGTTGACGGAATACATCTGTACACCATGAACAATGCCTATGTAGCCCGCAAGATCAGTGAAGCTATATCAGGCATTATAGGAGCCTGATGAAGCTTGACCCTGTCTCCTTAGAGGAAGCCGCACGGTATATGGGAGTCAGGGGAGAACCTGATGAAGCGGTGTATGGACTTCTCAGCCGTGCCGATGAAATGGTGAGGACTTCACTCAGGCCTAAATATGTCTACAGGGAAACGTCTGTGGATCTCACAGAAAACGGTGTAAAACTGGGCTGTATGGACGTTCCGCTGACGGGAAAGGACATATCCGCTCATCTCAGCGGCTGTACTCATGCGGTACTGCTTGCGGCTACGCTTTCATCAGAAGCTGATAAGCTGATACGTCAGTATTCCATCAGAGATATGGCTTTTTCTCTTGCCCTTGACTGCGTGTGCAGTGCCGCAGTTGAACAGGTCTGTGAGAAAGCGGAGGAGGAGATCTTCGCTTCTATAGATGCACCCTACAGGACATGGCGGTTCAGCCCCGGTTATGGCGATCTTCCCCTTGAATTGCAGAGCGATGTACTTGCCGCACTGAATGCACAGCGCAGGATAGGCCTTACAGCTACGGCTAACAGTCTGCTGATACCATCGAAGTCGGTGACGGCTATTATCGGCATTTCTGACAGACCCGTCAGACAAGGCGGAAGCGGCTGCGGATCCTGTAACATGAGGGAGAGATGCGCATTCAGAAAGGGCGGAAAATCCTGTAAAGGTTAAGGCAACACCGCATTGTATCCGATTTGTTAACATTGTATAGAGTTATATGTGATATGTAACTATTTTCTGACTAAAATTCTATGAAATATTGATATTGACACTTTGTGCAATAAAATGTTATAATTAAGGAAAGGTAGTGTTATTTCGTACTACCTGTCAAACAGGGGATGCGCAGTATATCTGTGTAAATAATCCGGAAGGAGAAAATTTATGAGAAACATTAGAATATTCGTATCGGCATTGCTCATATCCGCAATGTCACTGTCTCTTTTATCATGCAGCAGTTCAAAGGATACTTCCGTAAGCGAATCCAAAAAGGATCTCGATTCCTCTGTGCGAGAGGAAATTCACGATAACGCTCAGAACAACGACCTCCTCACAGGAGAGCTTGAAAATAAAAAGATCAAGTGGCTGTCCGACTGGGATATCAATCCCGACGGCACAGGCAAGAACGTTCCCACAGAGCTTGCTGTTTTCCAGGAGCGTTACGGAGGTGAGATCGAGTATTACCCGACTACCTATGAGAACCGCTACGACGATCTTGCGCAGTATATACAGTCCGACGAGGGCATAGACTTCTTCTATGCAGGCAATCTTGACGCTTTCCCAAAGGGCGCAATAAAGCAGATGTTCGCACCTGTTGACGATTACATCGACTTCAGTCAGCCGCTCTGGGAGGACATTCAGGAACTCAACGACAGCTTTATCTGGGACGGCAGCCATTACCTCGTTGCTGTTGAAGCTACAGGCGACAATGTTGCTGTTGTATATAACCGCAAGACTATCGCCGAAGCAGGTCTGGAAGACCCGAAGGACCTTTATGACCGTGGCGAATGGAACTGGGATACTTTCCAGGAGATGATGGAGAAATTCGCAGATCCCGAGAATCAGCACTACGGCATGGACGGCTGGTGGTATGAATTCGGTCTGCTCAACACCACAGGCGTCACACCTGTTTCTATCGAAGACGGAAAGCTGGTCAATAACTTAGGCGACCCTGCTATCGAGAGAGCCGAGAACAGACTTTACGACCTCTACACAAAGGGCTGTCTCATCAATCTGGCAGACTTCTCATGGAACGTTCAGCCTGCATTTATAGGCGAGGGCAAGACACTTTTCTATCCTGTCGGCCTCTATGAATTCTACACAGAGAAGAAGCAGTGGACTGCCAAGTACGGCGAGGACGTATTCGTCGTTCCTATGCCGAAGGACCCCGATGCTGATGAGTATTACATCCCGACAGGAATGAATTCATATATGTTCGTCAGCGGCGGTCAGAACCCCGAAGGCGTTGCAAAGTATCTTGAGTGCAAGCGCTTTGCTATGCTGGACGACGCTACAGCCGAACTTGGCAACCAGCAGTTCCGTGAGGACTACGGCTGGACAGACGAAATGCTGGAAATGAAGGACGAAATGAACCGCCTTGCTTCCGAGAATCCTGTTATAGATATATCCAGAGGAATCTCAGAGGACTGCGGAAAGGTTCTCGACGACGGAATGCGCAGTGCCGCAAAGGGTACTCCGTGGAACGAGACATACGATATGATCAATTCAGTTATTGACACATTTGTAAACGAGATAAATGCTGCTCCCACATCTGCTGATATCAATTAATCTGCTGTTTTTACAGCTAATTTGACAGTTTCTTTATGGTAACATTCAAATCAGGTATTGCAAATGACGGGAAAATGTGTTATAATATAATATCATATATATAAATAGCGTAAATCGCAAAAGGTATGGATGATTTGAAAGGAGGCTATTTTATGGAAACAGTTCTTGTAACAGGAGGATGTGGTCTCATCGGGCAGCACATAGTATCCGGTCTCCTCAAGAAGGGATTTGCTGTAATTTCGCTGGATAAAGAAGAAAACGGCTATAATGACGGAAAAGAGAATTATACTTTTGTTCAGGCATCGATCACGGATAAGGATGCAATAGGCGATCTTTTTGAGAAAAACAAAATAGATATCCTTGTTCATGCAGCTTGTACTGTTGACAACGACCTCGGCCCTATTGTAACAGATAAAGAGGTAAAGGATTCGGCCTCAGTGGATAAGTTTATTTTCCGTTATGCAATGACAGAAAACGTAAGCAAACTTGTATTGCTCAGCACCGATCAGGTTTACGACTTTCCGAAAAGCCGTGAGCCAATACGTGAAGACCATGAACTGAAAATAAACAGCAACTACGCCGCTTTGAAGTACGCTTCTGAAAAGGCGCTTATATCCGAGATGTCCCACCATAAGGAAGTTATCTGCTGTATACTGAGATTTTCTCCCGTGTATACTCGTACTTTTACGGATAATCTTATGTCAAGGATCACTGATCCAAGGGACGGCTCACTGTTCGTATCAGGCAAGGGTCAGTACGGCTTCCAGCTTTGCTGTGTCCATAATCTGGTGGATTTTATACTCTGTTTCGCAAAGAATGCAGAGGATATGAGCTATGCAGGAATCTACAACGTAAGCGATAAGCTGCTGACAACAGCGGCAGATATAATCAGCTTCATGAGAGAGAACTACAGCTTAGGCGCAGTTGTTCAGAAGTCGCCGAAAGCGGCAATGTCCAAGCTGAAGGGAATATTCGGCGGAAACAAGGAAGAAAAGACCAACTACAGGTACCTTGATCTGGCCAAGCTTGAAAATAACAATATGCTGGATAATACCAAAGCCGCCAAGCTCACTAACTTCCGCTGGGATCTCAACAATACCAAGTAATAATATAACTGCCCACCTTAATCGTGGTGCTTATACAGCAACTTTATATGTATTTATCGGGGAAAAACCTTTCTGAGGAAAGGTTCTTTCCCCGAACCCCTTTTCCAAAGACTTTTAATAGAATTTTGCCCCCATATAGGGCGCACTTGAAAGAAATGAAAAATTCTTACTTTACTTGTGTGCGCCCTATATGGGGGCAAAATTAATACTGAAAGTTTTAGGAA
>CADBAC010000071.1 GCA_902792495.1 Ruminococcus flavefaciens
AATTGCTACCGCTCACAACGCCAACGATAACCTTGAAACTGTTATCCTCAACCTTGCAAGAGGTTCTGCACTCAAAGGCATGGCAGGCATCCCCGTCAGACGAAGCAACATCATCCGTCCGCTGCTGACTGTCAGCCGTGAGGAGATCGAAGCTTTCCTGAGTGATCGTGGGCAGGACTTCGTTACCGACAGCACTAACCTTTCCGATGATTATACCCGAAACAAGATAAGGCATAAGATAATTCCGCTGATGAGAGAACTGAACAGTTCAGTGGTCAGCACTTCTGTTCGGTCTATCGGTGCTATGCGCTCGGAAAATGAGCTCATCGAAACCGAAACTGATGAGGCCGAGAAAAAATGCCGCAGAGATAACGTTTTCACAGGGCTGGGCGGATATCATACTGTCATAAGGCGAAGATGCATCGCAAGGCTGCTTTCAGACAATTCGCTCCCCTATTCCGCAGACCGTCTTGCCGAAGCCGACAATATCCTCGTAAACGGCGGAAAGCTGAATATTTCGGGGAATATCTATTTTGTCTCCGACGGCGGAAAAGCTGAACTCAAAACCATCGCTCCATGTGATAATACTGAGGAATTATCGGCTGAACTCACAATCGGTGAAAACTCGATTTTCCCCGATAAAACGCTGATCTGCGAACTTCTTAATTGTGATGATTTGAAGAAAATTGAAGTCGTTAACAGTTTATTAACATTTTACGTGTTAGATTATGATAAAATAGTAGGAAGAGTTATTGTCAGAAACCGAAGATTCGGTGATAAGATAAGGCTCAAAGGTAAAAACTTCACGTCTTCCGTGAAAAAGCTGATAAACGAAAAAGTCCCTGCCCCGGAACGCAGTACCCTGCATTTCATTGAGGACAGCCAAGGGACTGTTTTCGCCGAAAATATAGGCATCGCTCAGCGTGTTGCTCCCGACAGGGATACCGTGCGTTTCCTCAGAATATCAGTAATAACAAAATCAGATAGGAGTGGATCAATTGAACCCCAGAAGAAGTAAAGGCGTTTTCACCTACCTCCTCGTCGTCCTGATCGCAATTTTCTGTATCTATTTCGTCAGCACAAGACTGAACGAAAGTACCGAAAAAACCGATTACACCACGATCATCGGCTACTTTGACGATTACAAAGTATCCTATTACGAACTCGATCTTGGTACAGGTGAACTCAAATATCAGCTCAGAGGTGAGGAAGTAAAGAAAAGATACAGTGTTCCGAATGTAAGCATCTTCCTTGATGATACCGAGAATTACCGTATCGAGTACAATAAGAAACACCCGGATGAACCGCTGCAGCAGAATTACATCAAGATCACTGACAGAACATGGCTGTATTCTCTTATCCCTGTTCTGCTCACTATCGCTCTCGGCATCGCTATCCTCTACTTCATGATGAAGCAGAGCGGAGGCGGCGGGAAGTACACTTCATTCGGCAAGGCTAATCTAAAAAGCAGTGCAAGTGCAAGAAAGGCTACTTTCAAGGACGTTGCAGGTGCTGATGAAGAAAAGCAGGAGCTCGAAGAGATCGTTGACTTCCTGAAAAATCCAAACAAATACAAAGAGATCGGCGCTAAAGTGCCAAAGGGAGTTCTCCTTTTAGGCCCTCCCGGTACAGGTAAGACTCTCCTTGCAAGAGCCGTTGCAGGCGAGGCAGGATGCCCGTTCTTCCCTATCTCAGGTTCCGACTTCGTTGAAATGTTCGTCGGTGTCGGTGCTTCACGAGTAAGAGACCTCTTTGAACAGGCCAAGAAACACTCACCTTCCATCATCTTCATCGATGAGATCGACGCTGTAGGACGTCACAGAGGCGCAGGTCTCGGCGGCGGACACGATGAACGTGAACAGACACTTAACCAGCTTCTCGTTGAGATGGACGGCTTTACAGGCAACGAAAGCGTTATCGTTATCGCTGCTACCAACAGACGTGATATCCTCGATCCCGCTCTTCTCCGTCCGGGTCGTTTCGACAGACAGATAGTTGTCGGCTATCCCGATGTAAAGGGCAGAGAGGATATTCTCAAAGTTCACGCTAAAAACAAGCCCCTCGGTCCTGATGTAGACCTCAAGGTCATCGCTCAGACCACTCAGGGATTCACAGGAGCAGACCTGGAAAACCTCCTCAATGAAGCAGCTCTCCTTGCTGCACGAAATGAGAGGATGTCCATTACAGAAAAGGATATCGAAGAGGCTACCATGAAGGTCATTGCAGGTCCTGAGAAGAAATCACGTATCGTTACAGAACACGACAAGAGAATCACTGCTTACCACGAAGCAGGTCATGCAGTTGCCGCTTATAACCTTCCTACTCAGGATAAGGTACATCAGGTAACTATCATCCAGCGTGGTATGGCCGCAGGCCTTACTGTTACCCGTCCTGATAACGATGACAGCCATGTTTCAAGAAACCAGATGAGAGAAAGCATCGTTATGCTCCTCGGCGGCCGTGTTGCGGAAGAGCTCTTCATCGACGATATCTGTACAGGTGCTTCCAATGATATCGAAAGAGCTACCAAGACTGCAAGAAATATGGTCACAAAGTACGGCTTCTCAAAGAAGATCGGTACTGTAGTTTACGGCTCGGACAGCGATGAGGTATTCATCGGCAAGGATTACGGCCACACCAAGAATTACAGTGAAGCTGTTGCTGCTCAGATCGACGAAGAGGTCCGCCTCATCATCGAAAAGGCTTACAACGACTGTACTGAGATCCTCAAGGCTAATTCAGACAAGATGCACTTGCTTGCCAAGTATCTCCTGAAGTTTGAGAAGATCGACGGCGATGACTTCGTAAAGCTTATGAAAGGCGAGATCACTGAGGATATCCTCAAGGATGACGAACCTGCAAAGGACGATGACAGCGCTGACAGCGAAAATACAATTGAAGCTGATACAGAAAAAACTATCGGCATCGAAGAATAATCCCGAAATCCCGAGGCACCTCCTCGGGATTTCTTAATCTTTGATTACAAAGAGTTAAAATCAGTTTAAAATTATTGAAGTAAGCTTTTTCATGTGTTATAATATGAAAAATGCACTTAGAACTCTATAAACGGAGGTGTTTTCATGAATTCTATGAACCTCATACTTTGTGCTGTGGCTGCTACGGCTCTTGATCTGTGTACGCTTATACTCATCATAACTGCTTACCGTGAAAAGCGCTCGGCTACAAAAAACTGGGATTGGGTAGCAAATTCCATGGAACTCGCCGAACAGGGCATGACTTACGATCTCGGATGTGACGAGATACTCATCGGCCGTCATGCTTCGGCTGACATAAGGCTCCCGGACCTTTCTGTCTCCCGCTACCACGCTATGCTGACTGTTTCAAACGGACGCTGGACTATCACCGATATCGGTTCAAAGTCAGGCGTATTTGTCAACGGTAATCTGGTACATGAAGCTGTCCTGCATGAAAATGACATTATCAAGCTCGGCAACCGCCGACTTGTTTTCAGAAAAAGGAGGGATGAACGTGTACGCTAATCCTGTAGCTTATATATTCTCATGTATCTTCGTTCTTCTTGCACATTCATCCATGCTGGTAAACATATACTTCAACGGAAACTATACTGATATCAAAGATGTGATAGCACTCGGAACTGCTGTTCTCATTCTGGATATCGTTTACTTTGTTGTTATGCTGTTTTTCAAGCAGATATCATACGCTGTGGATTTTCTGCTCATTCTCATACTGAATATGAGCGTTATCTTTCAATCCTGCTTTGGCGGTGTGGGCTTTGACCTGAAACACTATATAACCTGTATCGCTGCGCTGATCGCCTGCAAAGCAGGATTCCTTTTCTGCCGCAACCATAAGTGGATACAGGAACAAAAGAAGTATATATATGCTGCTATCGGTGTTCTCATGGCTATAATACTTCTTTTTACAGGCTCAAGAAGTATGTGGATCAATTTCAATTCATTCTCCATACAGCCTTCAGAGTTCATTAAACCTCTGTTCATACTTGCCTGTGCCACATCAGTCATGGACCAGCAGAAAAGGCATAAGATAGTCTTTGTCAATGTTGTATATGAAAACATTGCTCTCTTTTGTCTCACAGGCGCTATCGTACTTTTGCAGTGGTGGTGCCGTGACCTGGGAAGCCTGCCAACTTTCATGGGTATCTATGCCTGCGGATTCCTTCTCAGGATATGCTACCCGAAAGCTAAATTCTCAAAGAAAAAACTGATATTTGCAGGTGTGGTTCTTCTGGCAGTTGCTATTATAGGTATCAGATTTGCTCCTGAATACGTTCAGCACCGTCTCCACGTAGATATATGGAATGACAAAAACGGCGACGGCTGGCAGCAGGCACAGGCACTCATAGGCATCGCTAACGGCGGATGGTTCGGTGTAGGCCCCGGAAAGGGCTACCTCCATAACATTTTCGCTTACGACTGCGATATCGTTTTCTCGACTATCTGCGAGGAATGGGGTCTGCTTTACGGCCTTATGATGGTATGCGTTATCCTTATCATGATCGCTATACCGCTTATCAATCCCCCACGCTCATACTTCCACGGTACAATGTCAGCCGGTGTCTGTGCCGCATTTGTAGTGCAGATGGCGCTGAATATCTTCGGCTCATGCAACCTTATACCGTTCACAGGTGTTACTATCCCCTTCATATCAACAGGAGGAAGCTCTATGGTCGTAAGCGGCCTTATGATAGGTATGCTCATGGCCTGCCAGTCACCTGTTTTCAAAGAGCCAAAGAACAAGAAAAAACTCAAGCCCGTTCCTGCATGGAGGTGGACTGAATGAAAAGTATAAGACGATGTCAGCACATCATCAGCTTCATTATCGTTATGTTCATTATCGGTATGGCTGTGCTGGTGCTGAAAATACAGCGTGAAGCTCCATTCTATATGATGAACTCCGACCACCATGAACTGGGATTTGTGTACGACAGAAAGGGCGATGTCCTCTTTGACGGCACAGGCGAAAATCAGTACCCCGAAAACTACTTTATCGATATCGGCAATATCATCGGTGACGATTCGGGACAGATGAACAATACACTCGTTGCTCAGAATATCGAAAAGCTCAACAACTACAGCTTCTCAGGCGGCCTTACAAGCAACGGCAGAGCCTCCATATACACCACTATGGATCACGAGGCTAACCGTGCGGTATACAACGCTTTCGGCTATCAGGAAGGCTGTGTGGTCGCTTATAACTACGCTACAGGCGATATCCTTGTTTCCACAAGTCTGCCGTCTATCGACGTTACTCAGGGTTATGACGCTATCGACAGCTTCAAGCCCGGTACACTCATGTCAAAAACGCTCTACAAGACCATCCCAGGCTCGACCCAGAAGGTATCAACTGTTATTTCTGCTCTTGAAATAATGGGCGCTGAGAGACTTTTCTCCAAGAGTTATACCTGCACAGGTCAGTACATCAACCGCACAGGTCTCAATATCGACTGCCATAACATCTACGGTCACGGCACTCTCAATATCCAGCAGGCCGTAGAAAACAGCTGTAACCCCTTCTTCGCTCAGCTTATAGAGGACGATGATCTTCCCCTCGACAGACTTATCGAGCAGTACAGAAAGCTCGGATACGCTGTAAACGGCGACGAAGACAAGTATTTCGATATAGACGGCATACAGTGCGAGAGAGCTTCTACCAATCTGACTGATAAGTACGAATTCACTACTCAGTGGGGCTGTATCGGTCAGGGCGATACTATCGTAAGTCCAATGCAGCTTATGATGTGGCAGAGCGCCATCGCTAACGGCACAGGAAGAATGACCATGCCTCACCTCATAGACCACTGCGTTAACGTCAACGGTACTGTTACAGATGCCGCTAAGATCGAATACAGCGAACAGCTGTTCTCTCCTGAAACAGCCGCTACAATGAAGCAGATACTCCTCACTAACGGCGCTAACCACTACGCTTACTCCATCAGCGGATACAACGTAGGTGTCAAAAGCGGTACCGCTCAGGTCGATGAAGGCGCTAACGAGAACTCTCTCCTCGTCGGCTTCGTGGACGATCCTGCTTTTCCTGTGGCTTTCTGCATCCTCATCGAGAAAAAGAACGAGGGATTCCTTACCACCGAGCAGATCGCTCAGGTCCTCCTTGATAACCTCAGAGCCGATTTCTGATCACTAAAATGGCGCACTTAACTGTGGTGCTCGTATAGCAGCTTTATATGTATTTATCGGGGAAGAACCTTTCTGAGGAAAGGTTCTTCCCCGACCCCCTTTCCAAAGACTTTTAATAGAATTTTGCCCCATAGAGGGCGCTCCATGTAAGATGTGAAAACCAG
>CADBAC010000072.1 GCA_902792495.1 Ruminococcus flavefaciens
ATCTTCACATTGACCATGACCTGCGGAAGCTTTACCATATCCGAAGCAAGTTCACTGAGCTTTTTGCCGCTTTCCTTCATTATCTTCAGAAGCTTTGCACCTGTCAGCTGACCGTCGCCTGTAGCGGCATCGTCAAGGAATATCATATGTCCGCTGGGTTCACCTCCCAGATTATATCCGCCCTCCAGCATACGCTCAAGAACGTACCTGTGGCCTGCTCCTGCGGTAACAAGGTTTATGCCTCTTTCCGAGGCAAATGAACGCAGTCCCATATTGGTCATGATGGTAATAACTGCGGTATCTTTTTTCAGTGTGCCTTTCTTCTTCATATCCTCGGCAAATATGGCAAGCAGCCTGTCGCCGTCGATAAGCTGTCTGTCCTCGGCAACTGCGATACATCTGTCAGCGTCGCCGTCGAATACCAGTCCGCAGTCACAGCCGTTTTCTGATACCACATCCGCAAAGGCTTCTATGTCATTAGTGCCGCATCCCTGATTTATATTAGTGCCGTCGGGGGAGGATGAAGTCACGAAAACTTCCGCTCCCATGAGAGCAAACAGCTTCTCAGCCGTTTCCGATGCACAGCCGTTGGCACAGTCCACGGCTATCTTCATGCCGCTCAGGTCGGTATCCACTATCTCACGGATATGGTCGATATACTCGTCTGCGGCATTTTTAGCGTCCTCACGCCTTCCCACACGATCATGGGAGGCAAGGTGGATCTGCTGAGGGTCTTCCAGTACAAGATACTCTATCTTCTCCTCGATATCGTCAGTGAGTTTATGTCCCTGAGAATCGAACACCTTTATGCCGTTGAACTCAGCACTGTTGTGAGAGCCCGATATCATTATGCCTGCATCTGCTCCCAGCTTTTTTATCATGAACGGAACAACAGGCACGGGTACGACTCCCAGAAGCACAGGGTCCGCTCCTACCGAGCATATTCCTGCCATTACAGCGGCTTCGAGGGGGTCTGAGGAAAGTCTTGTATCCTTGCCGATTATTACCTTTGTGCGTTTTCCTGTATTATTTGCAAGAACGACAGCTACTGCACGGCCTGTCTGCATCGCCAGTTCACAGGTAAGGTCTGTAACTGCGATGCCTCTCGGGCCGTCAGTACCGAAAAGCTTAGCCATACTCGTTATCGTCCTCCTTTATATCTTGTTCAGTATTTCGTCCTCTGTCTTTTCTATAGTGTATACTGCGATGGGTCTGTGTTTTCCGATTATTTCCTCAACTGTCCGGCAATACCTTACGTCGGGGCAGTTGTTGTATCTGTTGTACACGGCTATGCCTTTCTCTGTCCTGAGACAGAAAACGGTGTGTATAGCCGAAAGGAAAGGTGTCTTGGTCCAGAAAGTGATTATGAAAGAACGGGAATTTTCAGCGCTGCGTGAACGTGTATTCTCCACACCGAAATGTCTCAGCGCCTTGCCTATACTGTAGGCATTGCAGCCGAAAAATCCCATCAGCACCCTGAATCTCTCCATATAGAAGGCTATCTTCATAAGGGGTTCGGGTTTTCCCAGATATACCAGAGCGTTATGCACGGCTATGACCTCACAGCCGTTGAAGCTCATATGGCAAATGCCGTAGCGAAGCTGTGAGACAAGCCCCAGCCCCTGCCCGTTTATCATCTTGCCAAATTCGGGAGGTGTTACCCTTTCTGTATTATGCCTGAGATTGTATTTTCTTGATCCTTTTATCAGCATAGTCCGTCATCCACTGTATCAGAATGTCATCTGTCCTTCGTCGGCAGAACTCTGCTGTTCGGGCTGAGAATAGCCCAGATGCTCGTAGGCAAGCCTTGTAGCCACTCGTCCACGGGGAGTTCTTCCCAGAAATCCCAGCTGCATGAGGAACGGCTCGCAGACATCCTCCAGAGTTACCGACTCTTCGTTTATGGCTGAGGCAAGAGTCTCCAGTCCGACGGGACCGCCGCCGTAGCCTTTGATTATCATTTCCAGCATACGTCTGTCAAGGCCGTCAAGTCCAAGATTGTCTATCTCCAGACGGCTGAGAGCGATGGAGGCTATCTCCTGTGTGATCTGTCCGTTGCCCATGACATCGGCGAAATCACGCACTCTTTTCAACAGGCGGTTAGCGATACGGGGCGTACCTCTTGCACGGCCTGCTATCTCTGCCGCACCGTCGGCAGTACAGGGTATACCCAGGATCATAGCGCTTCTGCGGACGATATCGGTGAGCTGTTCCTTTGTGTAGAGTTCAAGTCTCTGCACAACGCCGAAACGGTCTCTCAGCGGAGCGGAAAGCTGTCCTGCACGGGTAGTAGCGCCTATAAGCGTGAAAGGCTTCAGGTCCATACGGATAGAACGTGCCGCAGGGCCTTTGCCTATGATTATATCTATTACTCTGTCCTCCAGCGCAGGATAGAGGATCTCCTCCACTGCACGGGAAAGGCGGTGTATCTCGTCAATAAAAAGCACATCGTTGTCGGAAAGACTGGTAAGCAGTGACACCAGGTCGCCGGGCTTTTCGATGGCAGGGCCCGTGGTAACACGAAGATTCACGCCTAACTCATGGGCGATAATGCCCGAAAGAGTGGTCTTTCCCAGACCCGGAGGGCCGTACAGCAGAACATGGTCAAGGGGTTCGCTGCGGCGCTTTGCGGCTTCGATGTATATGGCAAGGTTCTCCTTTGCCTTGTCCTGACCGATGTACTCATGGAGAGTCTGCGGTCTCAGGCTGACTTCGATATCCGAATCTTCCTGAGTATTTTCGGGGCTTATGACCCTTGGAGCGAACTCCATATCCTCTGTCTGTATCAATATAATTCCTCCGTGGATAGTTTGAGTTTAGCAGTATGCCGCCATAATTCTGCGGCAGATCAGATTTCTCCTACACTATGGTTGAGCGAAAGCAGACTTGCCTTCCGTTCACAGTAAGCGAGTTTACGAGCGTCAGCGTGGACTGCGCCGCCTGCCCGGCATATTTCTGCGGCAAATCAGATTTCCTCTCACACTATGGTTGAGCGAAAGCAGACTTGCCTGCCGTTCACAGTAAGCGAGTTTAAGAGCGTCAGCGTGGACTGCGCACCGCCCGCTCGGCGGATCGGCGGCTATTTCTCGAAATAGCGCTTTTTGCGGACATAGAACGGATCTATGTTCTCGGCTGCCTTCTTGCCCATCTCCTGCTCATAGCTGATGAAGGCAAGGTGCTCGTTGGCTTTTACTGTCTTTGAAAGGTACTTTGAGAGCGGCACGAAAAGCTTTCTCGTGCTTCCCATCATGTCCAGCACCATGAGTATCTGCGGCTTTTCACAGCCCTTGACCATTTCCATGATGAAGGCTCTGTCAACATTTGGCTGCTTTGAAAGGAACTTCACAGCCGCCTTGATGATATGTCCCACGGAATGCTCAACGGGACGGTAGGTTATGGTGTCTTCCTCGTTGTAGGAGATAGCCTTTATCTTCAGATTTCTCGCTATCATCAGGATGCTCTTTATCTCCTGTGATGTGAATTCCTTGCCGTAGGAATTGGGGTTCAGTACAGCTGAGACAGACTGGATAAGGTCGAAAAGTCTGAGACAGTTGATCTTGTAGCAGTCAACGTATCTCTTTGCAAACTGCTGGAGAGCACGGTAGGATGTGAAGAAGGGGATGAATACCTCGCCTTCGGGATTCTGAGTAGTTATAAGCTCAAGCTGTACACCGCCTTCTGCTCTGCCTCTTTCCTGCTTTACGGGATTCTTGCAGATAACATAGACATCGCTCTTTATGAGCGTCTGTAAGAAAAGTGAACGCTTTGAGGGATCTTTTATCGCTTCTTTAAGGAGTTCATCAAGATTCATAATACACATCTTCCTCTCTATATCTTTTTATCTCAAATTATCTCATATTTTTCGCAGTCAGCAGACGCAGAGTTTCCTTGATAAGGTCCTGTGTGCTGAGGCTCGGGTCAAGCTTTCCGAGGATAGGAGCGGTTTCTCCCTGAGTATAGCCCAGCACCATAAGGGCTTCGAGGGCTTCCGATACAGAATCCGAGGGAGCAGCCGATGAAGAAGCAAATGCAGCTGCATCGCCTGAGACAGAACCGCTTATGGATTCCGATGATATCTTGTCTTTAAGCTCCAGCACTATTCTCTGTGCAGTCTTTGCGCCTATGCCCTTGGTGCGTGTGAAGGACTTGCTGTCGCCCGAAGCTACGAGGAAAGCGAACTTCTCGGGGGTAACGTCAGAGAGTATGGAAGTAGCGGCTTTCGGGCCTACTCCCGATACCGAAATGAGCAGACGGAAACAGCTGAGTTCCTGCTGGGTAGCGAATCCGAAAAGCTCAACAGCGTCCTCACGGACGTAAAGGTGAGTGTAAAGCATAGCCTCGCTGCCTGTTTCACCGAGGGATGCTATGGTATTGTATGAGGTCTTGCAGCCGTAGCCGACTCCTCCGCATTCTATAACAGCAAAGCCCAGTTCCTTGACTGTAAGTGTTCCTTTTAAGCTATATATCATTATCTATCACCATTTTTACAAATCGAATCTTATGGAATGTCCGTGACAGATGGCTATTGCAAGGGCATCTGCCGCATCATCGGGCTTGGGTATCTGTGCAAGCCCCAGAAGCTGACGGGTCATCTCCATGACCTGCCGCTTTTCCGCCTTGCCGTAGCCTGTTACCGAAAGCTTCACCTGAAGGGGAGTATACTCCGAAACGGGAACATTCCTCTTTGCGGCAGAAAGCACGGTTATCCCTCTTGCCTGTGCAACGTCGATAGCCGTCTTCTGGTTGGTGGTGAAGTAAAGTCTCTCCACAGCCATGCAGTCAGGGCGGAATTTTTCAAATATAAATTCTATATCTTCATGTATGGCACGCAGCCTTTCGGGGAATGGAGTGCCTGCTTCGGTAAGAACAGCGCCGTATTCTATGGGAGTGAACCGCACTCCGTCGTAATCCAGCACGCCGAAACCGACTATCGCATACCCCGGGTCTATGCCGAGTATCCTTATTTTTTTCAAGCTCATTACCTATTTCATGTTAAAAATTTCACATGGGCACAGCTTTTCACTATACACTTTATTATTATACCACAAACACGTTGTACATTGCAATATATTTATACCTTTTTTATTGATTTTTACAAAAATATCTGATATAATATACGATGTGAAATTATGACTAAATTTAACGCTGACAAGACAACGGCGTCATGTCGGCTTTACGGAGGTAAATATGAAAGATCTACAGACACTTCGTGACGGTATCGACGATATTGACAAGGATATACTCGCCCTCTTTTTGAAAAGAATGGAACTCTGCAAGGGCGTGGCTGACTACAAGAAAGCCAACAATCTCCCTGTATTCCAGGGCGGAAGAGAACAGCAGGTCATCGACAGGATAATGGCTCTTACTGCCAACAAGGACCTTGAAAAGGGAACTGCCGCTCTTTTCGCAAATATCATGGATATAAGCAAGATACTCCAGAACAGGACCATACTTGCAGAATCTCCCGACTACACCTTTACCGTTCCCGATTTTGCAGGAGCAAAGAATATAGGCTGTCAGGGCACATCAGGCGCTAATTCCGAAGCCGCCGCACGTACCGTTTTCGGTGACAGGGACTTCACATTCTATCCTTCATTCGAGGACGTTTTCAAGGCTGTTCAGTCAGGCGAACTCGACTACGGCGTGCTCCCTGTTCAGAATTCCACAGCAGGTTCTGTAGACAGCACCTACGACCTTATGGCAAAATATCCCGTTTACATAGTCAGGGAAGTCATAATCGAGATAAATCACTGTCTCGCCGCCAAGAACGACATACCGCTTTCGGATATAGAAATGGTCTACTCTCATCCGCAGGCACTTGCGCAGTGTGAGAGTTTTCTCCGCAAGAACAGGCTGAGAACAGCAGGCTACGGAAACACCGCTACAGCCGCTGAAAACGTAATGAACAGCAAGGAAAATATCGCCGCTATCTGTTCGGTTGAATGTGCGGAGAGAATGGGAATGAAGATACTCGCAAGGGATATCGCAGACGTTTCCCTGAACAGAACACAGTTCATCATCATCTCTAAGGATATGCAGGTAGCTCCCGATTCCGATTCAGTATCGGTAATGCTGACTATCCCTCATAAGGAAGGTAGTCTTTACCGTATGCTTACCAAATTCTACGTCAACGACATGAACCTTATACGTATTGAGAGCCGTCCCATCAGAGACGGAAGCTTCAACGTAATGTTCTTCCTCGACTTCACAGGAAAGATCACCGATCCCAACGTTAAGGCGGTAATGCGTGATCTTGAAGAAAACTGCGGTACATTCCGCTGTATTGACGTCAGCTTGACCACTTACACGCTCCCACTCGCAAGCTCGTTCACTCTCTGCGAGACAGTCGATCTGCTTTCGCACGTCGGCACAAAATAGTAAATGAACGGCCATCGAGCGTCCGGATATTCCGAAATATCTGTCGAACAAAGGAATATCGAATCGAACTGAAGAGAAAGGTTAAATAATTATGGATGACAGATTTGCTTCTTTGCTGAAAAGCAAAAACTTCATATACCTTGACGGCGGCATGGGAACCATGCTCCAGGCTCACGGCATACAGACCGAGCACGTTCCCGAAATGCTCAATCTCACCGATCCCGAAGCTATCATGCGTATCCACCGTATGTACGTGGAAAGCGGTGCTGAT